>JBFFCR010000477.1:0-3065 GCA_041559855.1 Anaerolineae bacterium
CCCTTACTGACCATCATGTCTTGGGTCTGTGCCCTGTTCAGGCTGACTTCCCAGCCGACAGATTGCTCCATCTGTTCAGGCGTATAGATCTGCAGCATCGCGTCCCACCAGACCATGCCATCGGTGCGCTCGTAGTGCCAGAATTCGGTGCCGCTGTAGTCGGTATTCCAGTGATAGTCCCCTTCGATCGCGTAGCAGGCAATCCGCTCCCACCCGTGGCGCTTGGCGATGGCAGTAACATCGGCATAGTAGCCGGACGGTATTGGCAGCCGCCTGCCGCCTGCGTCATAGGCCTCGGGGTCTTGCTCGGGGACGATGTGCCACCAGTGTTGCCACGGGTTTTCCTTGAGGGGCTCACCCTGGCTTCCATCCTGCTTGGCGGTGCGTAGATACATCCTCCAGTAGGTCTGCTCGCCCAGGTCTTCGCGAGTGAGCACCATCTGGTTGACGCCGTCGACCTTGTACTCCTGCTCGAGATCGAGGGCGCGGCCTGCCTTGTGCCAGCTCAGGAACCCATAGTCGTAGGCGTACAAGTCTTTCTTGCGCACCGAATCAATGCTGCGCCAGGTGCCCAGCGTCTTGCTCAGAAAGTCCCAGCCGCTAGCCTGCGTGAGGTCGCGCTGCCAGGACACGAGTGAAGGTGCGACGAGTTCGTTCACCTGTATCGACTGGTCGGCATAGCTCAGCCCGATGCTTGGCACACTGACGACCTGGGCCAGCATGCCAGGCTCAAGAGAGGGCACTGGCGTTGAAGATGGCGGCGGCGCTGACGGTTGCTGGGCGAGCTGCGTCGCCAAGTCCACGCCTGCAGAGGCAGGCGCTGGGTCTGGGTGGCGATCATCCCAGTCGGCGCCGGTCAGTCGCTCCAGCCCCCCGGCAGCGAGTCGGTATAGATGGTAATCTCCGGGCCGATAGGGGTCATACGTCTCGAAAGGCAGGCCGGGGTCGTAGGCGGTCCAGATCAGCCGCCCTTCCGCATCCCAGGCGGGGTCAAGGTCAGGCCATGGGTTTTCGGTCAGCCGCTGAACAGAGCCGTCGGCCATGGTGAGTTGGTAGATCTCGGCGTTACGGTTGGCCATGGTGCCAGCGAGATCACGCCAGGAGACAAAGGCGAGGGTCGCGCCGTCGGGCGACCATGCTGGCGACTCGTCGTCCGCTGGATTCTGGGTGAGGTTCACCAGCTCTCCACCCGAGGCCGCGATGGTGTAGACCTCTTTGTTGCCATCGCGCCAGGAGGTGAAGGCAATCAGGCCCTCTCGCGGGTGCCAGGCGGGTGCATAGTCGCCTGCTGGATGGTTGGTCAAGCGGCTTGGCTCGCCTCCAGCAGCCGCTACCTGATAGATCTCCAGGTTGCCGTCGCGGTAGCTCTCAAACGCGATCTGAGTTCCATCAGGACTCCATGAGGGTGCGCCATCGTAAGCGGGATCGTCGGTCAGTCGTGCGAGAGTTCCATCAGCCAGATCGAGTACATAGACATCCCAGTTTCCGTCGCGATGAGACTCGAAGGCAATGGCCCTTCCATCGGGCCGCCATTCAGGTGCGCGATCGTCAGCGGGATGTCGCGTAAGGTTGGTGAGCTGCTCAGTCTGGGTGTCGAGCAGATAGATCTCGCCATTGCCGTCGCGATAGGTCTCAAAGATGACAAGGTTCGCGCCGGGGAGCGGCGTTGGCGTGGCGGTGAAGGTGGGCATGGGCGTCTTGGTGGGTGTTGAGCTAGGTGGCGGCGTGGTTGTTGCGGTCGGCGTTTGGCTTGGAGCAGATGTGGCTGTAGGTGGTGGCGAGCTGTTCTGGGCAGCCGGGGTCGGATCGGGTGCGCAACAAGCCAGCAGGACCGTGGCAAGCAGGAGGAGTGTGCTCACGAACGCGAGCTTGCTGATCTGGGAACCGGGAGTCTGTTGCATAGATCCGCATAGCCTCCGAATTGGCCCTTCGCGCAGCTGGTCTAGTACGCGCCGCCCGGGAAGGTGTCCACACCAGCGTGCAGGCCAACGCGCTTGTACATCTTGATGCCGTGCCAGGGCTCACCCAGGATGCCATCGTGGATTGCCCAGCTCCTGCCGCGGACGTTGCGCCAAGCCTCGGGATGGCGAAAGGGGGTTGACCCATCCAGCCTGTCGTGGAGAAGGCCTCCTGGCTGGAAGGCAAGGTCGATCCATTGCATCTTGCGCAGGCCTTGCACGTAGTTACAGCCCAGCCGCTCAAAGATGATGGCAGTGTGATAGGCCAGCGGCTCCATGAGGTAGTAGTCTTGACCTAATCCTGTGACAAAGCTCTCGAACAAGGGCACCAAAGTACGGCTGAGACGCAAGCCCTGACGAACCTGGCCCGGGGCTAGGCCCGCCTCCATGGCCCTGATCTCCTCCGGTACGTTGCGACGGAAGGTGCCAAACTTTGTCCGCTCCCCGCGCCAATCACGATCGGTCTCGAATCGTTGGCTCGAGGGGTCATTCACGACAAAGAGGATCACCTCGATCTGGTTGAGCCTTGTGTCGCCAAGCTCGACATAAAGGAGAGGGTCTGGGAAATTCGGCTCACTGCGAATGTCGACCTCGACCACGCTACTGCCCTGGGGGCAGACAAAGGTCACCAACTGGTTACCCTGCGCATCACACAGAGTCTGAGGGTCGATGCCGAACTCCTCGAGGAGTTGATTGGGGAGGAGATGGCGGTAGATCTCTTCCTTGGTCGGCGCCGGCAACTCGTTGATCTGTCGAAGGGAGTAGAGGCGCATGCCGTCTACTTCATATCGTATCGAGGCAGCTGGTCCCTGGTTCGTGCTCATCGATAGCGCTCCTTGAGCACGCGGTCCACCTGGCGCTTGGAATCACGCTTGGCGATGGCCTGGCGCTTGTCGTAGAGCTTTTTGCCTCGGGCAAGCGCGATTTCGACTTTGGCACGCCCATCCTTTAGGTAGAGCTTGGTGGGAACGACGGTATAGCCCTTCTCGCGCGCGCGGCCTGAGAGGCGATCTATCTGGCGGCGATGGAGGAGGAGCTTGCGCCGGCGCTTGGGCTCATGATTCTGCCGGCTGGCGGGCTCGTAGGGGGCAATGTGGACGTTTGCGA
>JBFFCR010000478.1:0-3047 GCA_041559855.1 Anaerolineae bacterium
CCTTTCTTTTCGCTCATCGTCTCCGACCTCGTCTGAGAAACCCTGGTTGCAACATTATATCAAGCTGCCGCTTTCAGGCAAACCGGCCGCCCGCTGGGATTTCGAAGTAGTAGAGGGGGCGAAAATCAACCCATAGCCTGCGCCGCCGCCAAGGTCCTCAGCCTTGGGAACCTGGCATGCATATCGCGTGGGGTAGGGCAACTCAATTTCAAGGAGGTGCCCGATGCCTAATCAACACCCTTCAACTGATGGCCCCGGAGACCAGTCCGGGGCCACCATGTTTCTCCAGGCACAAGCAGGAGACCTGGCTAGCCTGAACCAACTCATGTCTCAGCACAACGGGTTGGTGCAGGCAATGGTGCGGCGGCAATGCTTAGGAGACCTGCCCTTTGCAGAGGCTCTCCAGGCCGGACGTATCGGACTCTGGAGAGCTATCCTGGGTTATGACCCCGCACGGGGTTTCGCCTTTTCTACTTACGCCTGTCCTTGCATTATGCGCCAGGTGTGGCGAGCAGTCAAGTTGTATGCCCGGGATCAGGCCAGCGCTGAGAGCGGTGTGGAACCACCTTTGCCAGCCACGCCCGACCCTGCGCTTCTGCTGGAGGCTGCTGTGATTCGAGAAGCGCTTGCTGCTCTGGTCAGTCGCTTGCCAAGACGGTTGCGATATGTGATCGTTGCTCGCTATGGTCTGGATGGACAAGCGCCAGCGTGGTTCTGCGAGATTGGAGCTGCCTTTGGTGTCTCTCGAGAATGGGCGCGACTCTTGCACATGGAAGCCTTGGTCTGGCTACGGCAACCCGCCCACAGTCAAGCGCTACGTAGTTTGCTGGGGTGCAACAGCCAGGCTGACTTTGAATGGGCCGATCGTCTGGCTCAGGCCTGGCTGCGACGTCGCGGGGGACGCCATGACCGCTAGTCCCACTCCTGTCGAGACCCGTGCTCAAGACCCTCATCTGGTAAACCATTGCAGCCTGCAAGGCTTGCAGGAACGATTGCCCTTGCTCTGGCCCACACCAGCCGACACTCCCCCCTCGCCCAAGAAGGGCTATCTCTCCAACTACATCTATCTGGGGTGGGACGATCTGCAAGACCCCACCAACTGGGAAGCGTTGTCCGATTTCGATCTGATCCTCCGGTTGGTCGACTTCAGTGGCCTTCGACCGGTATTGGCTCAATGCCTGGGTTGGACCTCCGCCAAAGGACGGCGTCCCTTTGATCCCGTATCATTCTTTCTCCTCATCGGTTGGCAGATCACCAACGGCTGGTCGCGCACCAAGTTGCTCGAGAATCTGCGCCATCCGCGCTATGCTGACTATGCCCAGCGATTTGGCTTCCAAGATGACGTTTTTCCTTCCGAAGGAGGCGTACGCTACTTCCTGACCACCTTGGGACGCAACTCGGAAGCGGAAGGGGAAACAATTGCAGTCCAGCTTGATGAAGAAACCATTCAGATTGCTCTGCAACAACTCAACCAACTCATCAAGCAATCAGTGGATTTGATCCGCGATGCGGGTCTACTCACTCCCGAGGCGTGGAAAGCAGCTCTCATCGGCCCTGATGGACAGCTGCATGCTGCCGCTTCCCGCATGCGCTGCTCGTCAGTAACCGACGGGTGTTATCAGCCCACCAATGCCAGCCAGCGCCGACCTTGTCCCGCCAAAGAAAAGGGCAAACAGGGATGCGATTGTGATACAGAGCACTGTACACAAGTCTGTCGCCGGGCAACACCACGCGATCAGGACGCGCGTTTTGTCTGGTACGATCGCTCGATTCAGGGCGAGAATCAAGAGCAAGGCAACTACAAGAAGGGAGAAGGTCGTTACGGTTATCGCAGTCTCCCGCTGCAACTGGCTGACCCTCAACGGCGTTTCAGCATTACGCTGCTGGATGACCTGATGGCTGCCAATCAGCGGGAAGAAATCCCAGCTTCTGCCCTCTTGCTCCAGTTGAGCGCTTTCTACCCCGACTTGCAGGTGGAGACGGTGACTGGAGATGCAGGTTTTGGTTTCGAAGTCTTTCTCCACACAGCCCACCATCACCTCAAGGCCCGTCGTGTTGTTGACTTGCGCTCTCATCAGACGGACCGGGATTCGTTGCAATGGCCGACCCGGGGATATGATGATCGTGGGCGGCCTATCTGCTCCTTTGGCTATGCCTTTGTTGCTAATGGCTTCGACTATGATCAGCGACGCCACAAGTGGCTTTGCCGCCAAGCTTGTCTCAAGCAGATCAAGCCCTGCGTGGAGATACCGCACGTTTCTTATCCTCCAACCAATTGCCCTTATCAGAGCCCAGAGCGTCCCCACGGGGAGGTTCGCAACATTGCCGAACGGTTCCCGGATGGCTCTATCCGCTTGGTGCGAGACGTCCCGGTAGGCTCTCCCACTTGGAAAAGACTCTATCATCGTGGTCGCAACGCGGCGGAAGGACGCAATTCAATCATGGAAGCCTGGGGGTTCAAACGGATGCCGGTCTACGGCAAGGAACGGGTGAAAGCGGTCATCTTCCAGGCTGATGTCTGGGCGAACTTGACTACCCTGGCCCGCCTGATACGCGAAGCTACCATTGCCAGCCGGACCACCTGATTGCTGACCAGTTATCCGATTCTCAACTACTTGGCTCGCTGGGTACATCGCAGCCAGGCAATGGCCGCGCGCCTGCACCTTCGTCTCAATCTCTCCAGGCGCTGTTTCCGTCCCCAATTTCCCGCTTGACCCCGGCTTGACTATCTTTCAATCAACGACCTGCCTGCCAGTCCCTCTCCCACTTCGTTCTGAGATGGCCAACGGGCGACAACGGAACTATCAACCCTACGAAAACGCCCCCTTCATCCCCTAACACGTTTTACCTACTTCGATCTCCCGTTCATCCAAGAGTCCCGCCACATAAGGGACGAAGCTGCGCTTTGGCAGCACGGCTCGGGTCGCACACAGCAGCCGGGCCCCGGCATTCACTCAGTCCTCGAGTATCCAGTGCAGAGCCGTAGCGCGGGCGACGACTCGTCCGCTCGGATCCCGAACGGCCGCCCGGAAGCGTAACCAACGTCC
>JBFFCR010000479.1:0-3027 GCA_041559855.1 Anaerolineae bacterium
GCAAGGAGCAGGGCAGACAATAGCCGCAGCCCCAAGAAGCTGAGTACAGTCCAGCCATAGGGCCGGCCTGCCACCTCCAGGCGGTGCTGAAGGTCCTGCAGGTTGCGCTGCGGCGTGAGCCGGCCCAGGAACTGGAGAAGGTTACTCATTGCGGGTCTCATAACCCGCTCGGAAAAGGGCTGACTCAACTCCACCTCTTCCAGGGTTACAGGCGTGGCGATGTTGTACAGGCGGTCTTCTGCTGTCGTGTCTCTCTGGCGCTGAGCACGCAGTCCATAGAGCAGGGTCAGAAAGACGCCACTGACGGCAATGCCAAATAGAAGGTTCATCGGATCCATGCTGCCCACCTTGACTCACCCTGTCTCATACTTCAATATCCACGATGCGGCGCATGATGACGTACCCCAAGACCATGAGCACAGCAGCTCCAATGGGGATGCACAAGGTTGGACCGGGCTGAAACAGACGCATCTCGTATTCAGGATTGGTGAGCACGAGAAATATGGCTAGTGCAATCGGCATCACCATCAATACGTAGGCCGAATAACGTTGCTGGGACGTGAGCACGCCGATTTCACGCATGATGCGCACACGCTCACGAATCGTGTGGGCCACGATCTCGAGGATCTCGGACAGGCTACCACCGACCTCGTACTGAATCTTGATAGCGGTAACGATCAGGGCCAAGTCGTCGCTGGGGATGCGACGCACCATGCTGTCCAGTGCCTCGATCAACCCGCGACCAAGCTGGACCTCGCGGATCACGCGGTCGAACTCGGCGCCAACAGGGTCAGCCAACTGACGGGATACCCATTCCACAGCTTGAAGCAGGCCATAGCCGGCCCGCAGAGAACCCTGAAGGTGATCCAATACATCTGGCAACTGGCTGTCGAACTTTTTGAGCCTCCGCGATTGGCGCGTGCGAATGTACACAGTGGGCAGAAAAAGACCCACCACACCCATGACCGCCGCACTGAGCACGTTCCGCTGCACAAGGAAACCAAGCAGGACAAGGAGGATGACAAGCGCGCCCCGGATCACCAAGTACTCGGTCACCGTCAGCTTGAGGTCCGCGCGGGCCAGGTCCTCCTTGATGCTTGCGGCAAAGTCCCGTCGGCTGACTCTTTGCTCCACGCGTCCCAGGAAAGAATCGACCTCCTCCTGGGCCAGAGTGCCATCATCCCAGGTCTCGCCACTCACCCATTCCTCAATGCGCTGCTCAAGGTCCCCGGTAGGCTCGAGAATGCGGCCCATGCCAAAGAAGAGCAAGGCGACAGCCCCGGTTACCGCAAGTCCCACCAACAACGCCAGTGTCATTTCTTCATCCCATACGCCTTACGCGGACCTGCGTCGCGAGCGCCGGTCGCGCTTCTTGTTTGCTTCAGCGGCCTCGTCCTCCTCATCGGACGAGACGCCAGCGGGGCTACTGTCGATGATACGTTCCGCCAATTGCCTGATACTCCGTGCCGCAGGGCTGTCCCGGTACTCCTGGACCAGGGGCACGCCCCGGTTGAGAGAGGCCGTCACGTGGTTAGGAGCGTACTCGATCTCCTGGACAATGGGAAAGCCGAGGGCCCGCTCCAGATCCTTTACCCGGGCCTCACTGCGATGATAGCAATGATTTAGCACCAATAGGGTCTGACTGCGGCTGTAGCCGAGCAGATCCAGCACCTCCAGGAAGCGGTGCACGTCGCGCATGGCAGTGACCTGAGGAGTGGTGATCACAATGAGTTGCTGGCAGTTGTCCAGAATCGTGAGCGTGCAGTCGTCCAGGGAGGACCAAGCATCGACGACGATGTACCCCTCGTCCAGCTCGGACAAGCGGGCGAGGAGCTTCTTCAAGTGCTCCGGGCGGATGGCGTCCGCCATGTCCAAATGAGGCGGGGCGATCACGACGCGGACGCCGGACTTGTGGGTGATGAGTGAACGATCGAGAAGTTGATCGTCCATGTCATCCAGCTGGGACACCAGTGAGCCGATAGAGCTCGCTGAGCTGATGTTCAGGGCCGTGTCGATGTCGCCGAAGCGCAGGTCAGCGTCGAGGAGAGTCACCGGCTTTTCGGACATGGTTCGCAGGGCCACTGCCAGGTTGATGGCGACGGTGGTGCAACCCACACCGCCTTTCGGGCTGTATACAGCGATGATGTCGGCCCGCCGGATCGACTCTGCCTGGTCGGAAATCGCAATCTTGGGCATCTCGGCGCGGCGCTGGAGGACCAGTTCGTAGGCCTGGCGGATGCTGCTGAGCAGCTCGGCCTCGCTGAACGGCTTGAGTAGAAAGCCCTGGGCGCCGTGCAACATGGTTTGACGGACCATGTCCACTTCCCCAAGCATGGCGACGACGATGATCGCTGCGCCTGAGGCCGGAGCGGCCAACCGATTAAAGACTTCGGTGCGCTGCAGGATGCCGCTGCTGATGTCGACCAGGATCACGTCGGGTGTGAGTTTGTCGACCATCTCGAGGGCCTGCGTAACGTCACGCACCAAGCCTGAGCAAACCATATCGGGCTCCATCTTGATGACGTCGGCCATCCAGTCACCGACAGGGTCCATCCCTGGGATGACCAAAGCCCTGATCTTTGCCGTCGGCCCGGCCTCTCTATCGAAACTCATGTATGACCCCCTCACTCCAAGGGCTGCGGAAGCACCACGCCATAGCGCAGCATCAGATAGTTGATATTCACCGGCTGCACATTGAAAAGGGCTTCGTTTTCTGAAGAGCGCTTGGCAAGAGTCACGCTGCCAACAACGTCTAGCAGGTATCGGAGGACCACGGCATCCTGTGGGTCGGCCAGAAGGATCAACGCCCGCTGGCGCTGGCTCGGCTGCCCTTCTTCGTTCTGCTGTCCCTCGGCAAGCGGTTCCTCGATGATCTGAAAGACCACTAGGTTCTGCAGGGTGAGAACCGACACGTCGTCCATGCTCTGGTCGCGCGCGAAGCTGTAGAACGCCAGCTCCTCCTGGGTGCGGACATTCCAGGGATACATCGGGCTCTCGAGGATGACGTCCATCGTGATCAGAAGATCC
>JBFFCR010000480.1:0-3023 GCA_041559855.1 Anaerolineae bacterium
CTCGCGCTTCATGGTGACCAGATCGCCGACACGCACCACCTTGGGCAGATCCTCTGCCGAGAGACCGACGTCGATCCGCAGTTTGTCGTAGGACACAGGCCGGCCCCGCTCTTCTGCCGAAAGCACATGCGGGGGCCGCGCGCCAATGATGCCTGCCAGTGTCCGCCGGCCGTGGACTAGCACTTCTTGCCCCAACAGCACCCGGTCATCGTAGCCGCCCACCTGTTGGAAGTGCAGGAATCCTTCCTCCAGGGCTGATACGATAAGACCTATCTCGTCCATGTGTGTGGCAATCAGGATCGCCGGGCGAGGCTCAGGACCAATTCCCTTCTTCAACGCGATGACGTTACCCAGGGTATCGGTGCGCACCTGATCCGCCAGGCGGCCGAATTCCTCTTGCACGATCTGGCGGACCTCGTGCTCATAGCCCGAGACGCCGTTTGCCTCTGAAAGTCGCTTCAACAAGGGGACAATATCCACGGCACGAACCCTTTCTCTCTGGCAGAGGAACTTGTCAACCTGTGGATTATAGCGTCGAAACCGGCCGCTGTCAAAGACCCGGTGGTCGCGGACGCTTCACCGCGCCGAAAAGTGGGACCTGGCGAGGGATCAAGCAGATCTTGGACGGTCATTCTGCCCGAACAGGCAAAAGCCTGATTCGACTGGCTCAGCATGGCTCTTGAGGAGTCTCAAACAGGCACCACGAGGGATCGTCCTTGGACCACGTCCCTCAACAGGCGCTGAGGGCGTCTCCTCGACAAGCTCGGAGCGGACCAGGATGATTCCTCGCTGTACAGGATTGGTCAATCGCTAGCTGGTTCCTCTACTTGAGCGGTCACGCGAACGCGCCGCACGGGAAGCGAGTCGCTAGGGCGCGGCTCCACTGTCTGTAGGCTCGACCAGAGGAGTAGGCGTCAGCTCCACAGTGTCCTCTTCCAGATAATAGACACCATTGTTGCCATTCAACTGCAGCGGGCTGTTCTCCCACGCATGGCGCAGGGCAACGCTGGCGAATCCAAGGCAATAGAGCAGGGATGTCGCCACCAACACAACCAGCACAAATCCGATGACCAGTTGCTGTCGCTCGGTCAGTTGGACGTTGAGACGTTTCTGCTTCATGTGTCCCTCCTGCAGCAGCTACTGGGCAGTTGCTTTCTTGTCCCATCCCCCCTGGCGAGCATCATGGAGCGCTCCGCGGGTACGGCGGTGTTGGCGAGTTGCCGGGCGGCGGGCTCGGCGTGTGGCTTGGGGTCGGACTCGGTGTCCATGTCGCCGTATGGGTGGCTGTGGATGAGGGTGTTAGAGTGGGGGTGAAGGTATTCGTCGGTGTCGGTGTCTTTGTGTAGGTAGGGGTAGCAGAGGGTGTGAACGTCGTTGTGGGCGTCGCCGTGGAAGTGAAGGTGGCGCTGGCCCCGCTGCGTGGAGTCTCGGTGGCTGTCGGCGTCACGACCAATGTGGATGTGGGCACCAGTGAGGACGTCGGCGTGGGGGACGAGTCCCGCGGCGTCCAGGTCGGCGGAGGTGACGCCATGGGGGATGGTGAGGGTATCGCTTCGGCCGGTGCAAAGATCAGCAAGAGCGCCCCGGTGCAATAGCAGGGCACCGTCAGGAGAAGCGCGCCCAGCAATATCGCGTATGTCCTCTGCCGGTCAGTCGCCAGCAAGCGAAATCGATCCATGACCACCGTTCACCGGACGCCGCCGTGTCGTTGCGAGTCCACAACGAGACGCCTTGATTTCCCAGATCCAGCCACAGCAGGGAGCCTTGTTTTGACGTCGGGCTATGATGATAGCATCGTTTGAGTGGGTTGTCAAACGCCCGCGCGACCTCTCTGTGTCCGCCAGACCTGTGGGCGCGAACCCCTTGACTTTTGCCGCCTTTGACGCTAGAATCCGAACACGGTGTGAACCCTTGGCGCCTGAGCAGCGTTATACCACATGAGCCGCGCTCCTGGTCGACCATCTATATGCTGTCTAAGGCCCCAGGCCGCTGCATAGACTAGAAAGAAGGATAATGTTTCGCGAACTGGAATTGCGAGAAGGCTGGGTAACCGTCATTTGCCTGCTGTTGATGGGCTTGTGCGTCGCGTGGGCATATCAAACTGCGCAATGGGTTGACGGGATGGCAGTCCTGCAGGCCGCCGTGTTGGCGAGTACTGTGCTTGGCATTGTGCTTGCCAAGAGCCGCATCCCGTCCTGGTTGGCCCACCCTCTGTCGTTGCTCGCCGGATGGACCACAGCGAGCTACCTCACTGCCCAGGTCCTGTCCAGGGCTACCGGCAGCACGCAGGCAGTGGCGGTCGCCGACGTTGAGAGCCTCTTTCGCGCGATGTTCCCGGTCCTCCTCAACCGGGAGGGAAGCGTCGACAACTATGTCTTTCTGTTACTCCTGTCGTTCCTGACCTGGTTGCTTGCCTATTGGGCCGCCTGGGTCGTCTTTCGCCGCCAGCAGGTCTGGTGGGCGATCATCCTCTGGGGCACCGCGCTACTCATCAACAACAGCTATGCCGAGGAGATCAACCTGACCTTCTATCTGATCCTGTTTCTCCTGGCGTCTCTCCTGCTACTCGTGCGTGCGAGCCTGGCACTCCGTGAACAGGAGTGGCGCGAGGCTCACGTCAACTACAGCCCGGAACTCATATCGGGATTTCTGCGGACTGGGCTGATGATCTCTCTGATCGTTGTCCTGCTAGCCTGGATTGCACCTGCGGCCCTGGCCAGCCGCCCGCTGCAGCCATTTTGGGACAAGGTAGGGGAACCATGGCGTCGCCTCCAGGAGGAGTCTTCGCGCCTCTTCCAGGATCTCAACTACCGGAACAAGCCACCACTGCTCTACCTGCCTGACGAGCGCCGCATGCTGTTCGGCGGCGCAGTCGAGCTCGAGGACATACCGCTCGCCGATGTCGAGGCGGAGACAGGCAGGTACTGGCGAGTCATGGTCTTTCACGAGTACACCAGCAATGGATGGGTGAACACAGATCCGGACACGATTCTGATCGGAGAAAATGAACAGGACCTGGACGC
>JBFFCR010000481.1:0-2986 GCA_041559855.1 Anaerolineae bacterium
GCCGGCCTATGCAGCCTACGTGGCGGGCGAGGTAGCGCGCCTGGGTCGGGGCCATCCCCTGATCAAGAGCCAGTATTACCTGGAGCAGATCGACACCACGGGTGGGCTCTTCCCCGAGAGCCGGCGCGCCCTGATGCGCGGCGCTCACCAGCGCCAGCACGCGCCCACGCCTGTCCTGAGCGCCGCCGGTGCGGCTGGCCGGCGCTACGCGTTGTTGATCGACGTTGCTGGCGAGGACGAAGCGCCAGGAGATCCGCTGCAACGTGCGATGTTGGAGAACCCGCGGCGCGACGCCAGTGCGCTAACCGTGGTGGAGGTGGTCGTGGCACACGGCCGGCCGCCCTGCTATCGCGTGCTCGATCGCAAGCTTTGGCTGGGGATCAGGCATACGGCCCTACACACCCAGATTTTGGCCCTGGCGCGGCATTGGGGTGCCGTGTGGGTGGTGGTGGACGCCACGGGGGTCGGCGCGGGGCTGGCGAGCTTTCTGGAAAAGGCGCTGGGCGAGAGAGTCATCCCGGTGGTCTTTTCGCCCCGCGTAAAGAGCGACCTGGGCTGGAAGTTTCTGGGGATCGTGGAGACCGGTCGCTACGCCGACTATGCGCAAGACGTGGGGGCGGACGAGGGCCAGACGGACACGCGCCAGTTCTGGCACGAGGTGCAAAGCTGCCAGTATCAGGTGCGCGACGGACCGGGCAAGCTGATGTCGTGGGGTGTGTGGGAACCGGTGGCCTACGACGGACTGATCGCCTACGGCCACGACGATCTGCTGCTCAGCGCCGCGCTGTGCGCCGTGCTCGACGACCGCCACTGGCCCCGCACCGGGGCGAGCGGCGTGGTTGAGCGGTCCGACGCCCTGGAAGAGATCGACGGCAGTGAATGGTAACCGCATCCGTAGCATAAGGCCTCGTGCCCGTTCGCGACCGGTTCCGTATCCGTAGCCTAGGGCCTCGTGCCCGTTTGCGATCGGTTCCGTATCCGTAGCCTAGGGCCTTGTGCCCGCCCGCGACCGGTTCCGTATCCGTAGCCTAGGGCCTTGTGACTCTGTAGGTTTTTGAACCTTAAAAACTGGATAGAGACAATCGCGTGATCGCTCGACAGTCGGGAAGAGGTGTGCGCGTGCGATCGAGGGTTTTGGGGCGTCGCGGGCGTTCGGTTTTTGCTTTGTTTTTCAAGCAGTGGCGGCTTGTAGGGGCTGTGATTGCTTCCACCAACGCAGCAACCGTTTGAGATTCACCGCTGTAGCGGTGAAATAAGCTTGGAGTCGTAGTTTCGCCAAGCCGCGATAGCGTGCCCGGCGGAAGTCGTGCCCACGGCTCAGTTCGGAGATGGTGGCTTCAATACCAGAGCGGAGGTGCATCTTCTGCCGGAAGGCGTGCGTTTGGGCCTCGGCGCGCCGAGCGAGCAAAGCCTGGCGATGAGGATGCAAGGTCAATGATCTCCCCTGGGAACTGGAAGTGCATTGGCCGAAGGCCGTACACTGCTGACAGGTTTGCCCCGGGAAACGGATCAGGGTCTGTGATACTGCAGGATCGGAAGTGGCCTTTTCGCTCCAAATGGTGCTGGTCTCTCCTTGGGGGCAGACGGCCTGTTGTGTACTCTCGTCTATAGTGAAGTCAGTCTGGCGAAAGCCTGCTGGTCCTTGGGTGTCTTCCGGCGGCACGCCCAGCAAGTTAATACCTTGCTTAGCGCTGTTGACCAGATGCTGCGCACTCATATAGCCTTGATCCACATACTGCTCGTCCGGCAGGGTGCCTTGGGCTTTCAAGCGCGCCTGGATCTCTGGCAGCTGGGGACTGTCATTCTCCAGGGCAGTAGTGGGTTCCAGGTCCACTATCAGATGAGGCTGGTCTGCATTGCACGTCTCCGTCACCTGGACCTTATAGCCCAACCAGCCTTGGCCCCGTTTGGTGCTGTACCGCACTTCCGGCTCGTGAGGACTTTCGATGACTTCCTTGCCCGTCGGCCGCCGGGAAGCTGGTGGTTCGTCCGGACCGCCGGGAAATTGCTGCTTCAGCACCGTGCGCAGGGTCTCAACCTCCGACAGCTGCCTTACGAACGCTGGCGCCGATCCTTCTACCTGCTGCAGGAACCAAAAGCCATCTCGGCCGGCTTGCACCAGCTTGCGGGCAATCTCCGTTTCGCTCAAGCCATACTCACTCTGCCGTCGGCTATACGCTTCTTGAAAGCTAGCTGGCAGCGCCTGCGCCACCCACTCGGTGGCTAGGCGTTCCACAGCGCGCAGGGCGACTCGGACGCTCTCCGTCACTAGCTCCAGTTGGTGCAGCCGCTCCACCACGCCCAGCACATGGGTGGAATCCGTGCGCATCTTTCCGCGCCCTTTGATCACCCCCAATGCTTTCAGCTTCAGCAACAGCTGCTCAAACATCAACCGTTCTTGCTGATGCTCCAGCAAGCGCTGCCGGAAGGCATATAGATCCGTGAAGTGAAATCCTGTATAGGTTAGGGGCAGGTGCAGAGCGTACTTCCAGTCAATCCGACTCACTACCCATTCCGCAGCTAAACGGTCAGGCGCCTTCTCTAGCATCTGAAACGCTGTCACCAACGCCAGCAGCAACGGTGAAATCGCACCCCGCCCCGTGACTTCGTACATCTCGCCAAACACATCCTCTTCCGGAAACAGTTCGTTGAAACGGTCACCAATCTGCCGATAGGGATTGCTCTCGCCAAGGATCGTTTGCCCGATTTTGGCCGTATCTTTCGGTACATCCCGACTCAAGTGCCACTGTAGCGACATTCCGCACCTCCCAATCCAGCTTCGCTTATTATCTCTATCCTGTTTTTAATGTGCAAGTCCGAGAAAACCTACAGAGTCCCTTGTGGGTGTTTGTGGACACGGGCACAAGGCCCTAGGCTACGATACGTGGGCCGACGACGGGCACAAGCCGTAGCATAGCCCTTTGTGGGCGTTTGATGACACGGGCACAAGGCCCTAGGCTACGGTTTGTCAACCACCCGCACAAAA
>JBFFCR010000482.1:0-2979 GCA_041559855.1 Anaerolineae bacterium
CCTGCGCCACCTGGTACCCAACTCGCTGGCGCCCATCATCGTCTCGGCGACGCTGGGCTTTGGCACGGTGATCATCGCCGAGTCGGCCCTGTCGTTCCTGGGCTTTGGCATCATGCCGCCGGTGCCCACCTGGGGCAACATGCTTAACGAGGCGCGCAACTCGCCGCTGGAATACCTGTTCACCCAGGCCCTGTCACCCGGATTGTGCATCTTTTTCACGGTACTGGCTATCAACTTTATCGGCGACGGCCTGCGCGACGCGCTGGACCCGCGCCTGAAGACCTAGCGACCGAGCCTGATCCCGTGGGGGAACGAGATGTCAAACCGTGGTAGTAACGACCAGAACTGCATCCCACTGCCGCCCAACGCCGATTCCAGCAGCGTGTACGCCAGGGCGTTTGCCCCGGTACAGCTCAACAAGGAGCGCGACGACGAGCCCCCGGACAACCCACGGTCAGCTCGGCGCGGCGACCGTGCCCAACCAGGGACCATCCCCCGGGCGGGCGACCGCACGCGGCCGTTCAGAATGCTGCTCACGGTGGTGGGCTTTGTCCTGCTGGCTGTGTACGGCACCCTCGCCTTTACCTCTGGGGACCTGCTCTGGTTCGTCAAGCAGTTTGACGGCAGCCCGGCGCTTATCATCGTCTATCACGACGGGGGCCAGCGGACAGAACTGGCGCCCGGCAATCCGGGATTTGAGCAGCTGGCCCAGGCCATCCAGAGCTGCATCAGCCAGGGACTGGAGCGCCCGTCAGGTATCGGCCTCTCGGACGCTTCGCTCCTCGACGCCTACACCCGCTACCTCACCGTCGAGGCAGTCTTTCAGGAGCCGGTCAAGCTCCATGCCTGGTTCAACACCGAAGAGTCGACGCGCATGCTCTTCCCGATCACGGGACGCCACTCGGATCTCTCGATTGTCGTGTTGGGCAAGGGGGGCAAGTACCTCGCCAGCCCGCCCGTGCTCAAGACGATGGAGCCGCTCCGCCAGGCCCTGCGCGACCTGGGGTACTATTAGGGGTGTGCCCTCACCTCTATCCCCTCTCCCGCTGGGAGAGGGGGACGATTCGGCCATAGGCTGGTGGGTGAGGAAATGCTGAGATGCATGGATCTTGCTTCTGCTGGGCCACAGCCCGGCAGGAGATGGGCGGGTGAGGGCACTGGCTTCCCGCTTCCAGATGACGGCGGGCTGTGGCCCGCCGAGAGCAAGGGGAAGAGACTGCGGCCCGCGGCGAGAAGGGGAGCAAAAGACAACGCACACAGGGGAACCAACCGATGAACAGAACTGGCAAGAACAACGGCAACGGGTACACCATCGACAAAATCCTGGACGTCCGCGACCTCAGGACCTACTTTTACACCGAGGACGGGGTGGTCAAGGCCGTCGACGGCGTGGATCTGCACGTCCGGCGCGGCGAGGTACTCGGCCTGGTCGGCGAATCGGGCTGTGGTAAGAGTGTCACTTCCTTCTCCATCCTGCGCCTGGTTGGCATCCCCGGCAGGATCGTCGACGGGCAGATCTTTTTCGAGGGCGAGGACCTGCTCAAGCTCTCGGACGCGGGCATGCGGACCATCCGCGGCAACCGCATCTCGATGATCTTTCAACAGCCCACGTCGTGCCTCAACCCTGTCTTTAAAGTGGGCGCTCAGATCGCCGAGGTGCTGGACGTCCACCAGCAGTTCAGCAAGGAGGAGAGCCGCAAACGCGTGGTGGAGCTGTTGCACACGGTCGGCATCCCCGAACCGGCCAAGCGGGTCAATTGCTATCCCCACGAGCTCTCGGGCGGCATGGCCCAGCGGGTGATGATCGCCATGGCGCTGGCCTGCACGCCCGAACTGCTGATCGCCGATGAGCCGACCACAGCCCTGGACGTGACCATCCAGGCCCAGGTATTGGACTTGCTGACCACCCTGCGCCGGGAGATTGGCACTTCCATTATCCTGATCACCCACGACCTGGGCATTGTGGCCGAGACCTGTGAGCGGGTGGCGGTCATGTACGCCGGGCGCATCGTGGAGGAGACCGACGTCGGGACCCTGTTTGCCAACCCGCTGCACCCGTACACCACCGGCCTCATCGGTTCGGTTCCGGTCCTGGGCCAGATCAAGGAGCGCCTGCAGGTGATCCCCGGCTCGGTGCCCAACCTGATCGACCTGCCCGAAGGCTGCAAGTTTGCGCCGCGCTGCATGGCCCGTATCGAGCACAATCTCGACATCTGCACTGAGCAGGAGCCGCCGCTGCGGCCCGTCGAGCCACGGCACCCGGTACGCTGCTGGCTGTACCAATGACACCAGAAGAGAGACTATCATGACACAAGAGCAGATCGCGAGGAACGGCCAGCACCTGGTCGTCGTCAAAGACCTACAGAAGCACTTTCCTGTGCGCAGCGGCATCTTTCGCCGGGTCACCGACCGCGTCCGCGCCGTGGACGGCGTCAGCTTTGCCATCAAGCACGGCGAATGCCTGGGCCTGGTGGGCGAGTCGGGCTGCGGCAAGACCACCGTCGGCCGTACCATCCTACGCCTGATCGAGCCCACCGCCGGCACGGTCACTTTTAACGGCATGGACGTAGCCGACGCTGGCGCCAAGACCCTCAAGGCGCTGCGCAAGCAGATGCAGATTATCTTTCAGGACCCCTACTCGTCTCTGGACCCGCGCATCCCCATTGGTGAGAGTGTGGGCGAGGGGTTGCTGATCCACGGCATGGGCGACGCCCGGGAGCGCTACGCCGTCGTGCTCGAGATGTTGCAGCGGGTCGGCCTGGAAGAATATCACGCCAGGCGCTA
The DNA here is from genome assembly GCA_041559855.1 of Anaerolineae bacterium. Classification (GTDB taxonomy): domain Bacteria; phylum Chloroflexota; class Anaerolineae; order JAAYZQ01; family JAAYZQ01; genus JBFFCR01. Next base: position 2,785 of record JBFFCR010000482.1, read on the forward strand.
CCCGCACGAGTTCTCCGGCGGGCAGCGACAGCGGATCGGCATTGCCCGGGCCCTATCGCTGAAGCCCAGGTTCATCGTCTGCGATGAGCCGGTCAGCGCCCTCGACGTGTCGATCCAGTCTCAGGTGCTCAACTTGCTGCGCGACCTGCAGCGCGAGTTCGGCCTGACCTACCTGTTCATCGCCCACAATCTGAG
>JBFFCR010000483.1:0-2978 GCA_041559855.1 Anaerolineae bacterium
CGAAAGCCAGAGCATCAACGCGTTGATTATCAGTGTGAACAGGCCCAGCGTGATCACGTTGATCAGGCAGGTCAGGAACCTGACCAGCGGCCGGATGAGGGCATTGACCAGCCCAAAGATGATAGCCATCACCGCCACGGCAATCCAGGCGTTCCCATCCTCTACGTAGATGCCCGGGAGCAGCCACACCGCTACCGCCAGGGCAATCGCATTGACAAGCCAGCTGATAAGTAAACTCAAGCGCTCACTCCTTTTCATGATACAAAGAGGATCTCGGCCAGGCTGGCCCTTGCCAGCCGAGCCCATGATAGCACAGCCCGGCCCAACCGTCAAGCAACCCCGGTGCGTGTTAGAATCTATCAAGAGTGTCGTACACCCCGATCACCACAGGAGTAGATGCTCGTGAAGCTGGATCGGCTCTTGACTTCCGCCTCCAATTCTGATACAATACGATCGATCTCAAACATTATTTTGCAGACTTCGTTGCAGTTCCATCGACAATCGAAGCGGTGACCAAGCCAGCAGATCCGCCCTGGCAGTATTCATCGTGATCTGACACCCGTCCACCGCGGTGGTGTGGCGGGCGCCCTGCTTTCCAATCCCGCCACGGCGGTGCAACTTGACCGTTGGCAGAGATTGGCAGGTTTCCGCAGAAAGCCGCGGTTCGGCGCAGACAGATCTAGTGTATACTGGATAGCAGTACGGGGATCCTCGTAGATCATCATCAATCCAACCATCCCAAACCAAGAGCCGAGCTAGCGATCAGCGTTGTTGATGACGTGATCATCTCAGCAAAGGCTATCAGCGGCATTCGGGACAGGACTGTCCTGTCCAACAGACGAAAGAGTGCGGTAAAAGTCAAGACCCGATCTGAGCCGCAGAATGGACTTTAACAGGTATTTTCGATACGTACTCGGCTAGACCTGCCCTTGTCAGTTTTTTCGACAAGGGAGGCGAATCAGCGAGTCTATGGCGACCGATGATTCGCTGGGTCGACCCAGGTGAACGAGTCTGCCTGGGTCGTGTGCGACGGCCGATGAAGCGAGGCTTGATCTGTCTACACCTCCATGGGGCGATAGGCCTCGTTGCGGTGTAGCAGCCCGACAACAAGTCCTACGCTCTTGCGCGCGGTCAGGACCAGAGCCCGCTTGTGATGGTGCTTGGACGCTTCGCGATACTTGCGGCGATAGAATGCAGTGTATTCGGGGATATGCTGACGCATGAGGTTGGCAGCCTGGATGAGGTAATAGCGCAAGTAGCGGTTGCCGGTCTTGGCCATGCGGCGGTCTTGGGCCTCAAAGTCTCCGGAATCGGAACGAGGCCACCACAGGCCAGCCAGCTTGGCGACGGCATCTTCGGCGTCGCGGAGGTTTCTGGGACGATAGCGTTTGCGTTTTTTGTCCCACTTCTGTTCTTGCAGGAAACGCTGAATCCCACCGATTTCGGCACCGTTTCCACAGGAGAAGACAGGGCCCACACCGGGAATGGTCGCCAGGTTCATGATGGTGGGGTGGGGCTGGACTTCGGTGGTGATCCAATCCTCGACCAGGTCGATCTGGTCTTCCAGGAAGCGGATGTGTTCCAGGGTGAGGTCCAGGATGCGGTGCACCGGCAGGGCCAGAGCATCCGGGAGAGGGAAGCTCTCAGCGGCTACCTTATGGAGCTTGTGGGCGTTGTCGAAAGGGTCGGGGAGATGATGTCCGCTCATTTCGTGCAAGGTCTGGGCCAGATCTTGCACCGGAATGGCAGCTAGCTCGTCGAGAGTGGCATACTCGGACAACACCCGGCGACTAGTGACGCCAAAGACGTCGGAGAAGGGCTTGAGTCGGCGATAGGAACTAGCTTTGAGGAAGAGAAATGCAGAGAAGTAACATTTCTCTCGGGCCAGATTCTGAACCAGATGGAAGCGGAGGCGGGTGTAGAAGCGCAGCGGCAGCGTGTCCAGTTGAGGGGACCAAGTCGCACCAGGTCGCCGGGTACGAGTACGGTCGGCGATGTAGAAGGAGTCCTTCTGGTCAGTCTTGTCGTCTTGTGGGAAACACTTCTTGAACCACTTGACCCAGCGTGGGTTGAGCAGGAAGAGGTTCAGATCGTAGGCTTCCAGGTCAGGATCAGCGGCGAGTTGGTTGAAGAAGGGCAACCACAGGAAGCCAGTGGCTTCGCCGGATACATCCAGACCGTCGAATTGGTAGGTTTCCAGAGCATCGATCATGAGGGCCTTGGCCAGCGAGTAGCCAGGCAGAGAGTTGTCGAAGGACCGATGCTGTTCAAGGGGCCGGCCATCAGGGAATAGTAGGCAGAAGTCTGCTTTCTTCTGACTGAAGTCAATGCCGGTCTGCAGACGATTGGTGGTCATAGATGATCTCCTTTCATCGAGACAGAACAAACAGCCAGCGGTCCACCCGGGTGCCCCGGCGCTCCCTGGAGCGGCATCCTTGCGGCAAATCAGCCCTCATGCCCCGTCGAGAGATTCTGCGGGCTGCTACCCCGCAGCTCGGCGGAGGTAGGGGCATCGTGCGATGTCAGACGTTGCTCCCCAGCGAGACCGGGAGTCAAACTTTTCAAGACGTAGCTGGCAGCTGGTCTCTGCCAGCTCGGCAAGGAGAGATAGACTTGCCCGGTATGTCCGCAGTCCGGCCCGTGCCGAACTGCCTCATTATCGCCGGGGCACCCAACTTGAGCAACTGTCACATGATCATATTATATACAAGGAGTATCATAGATGAGACGAACCTGCCTCGTCCTGCTGGCTGTGCTCATTGTCGGTTGTGGGGCAGAACCCACGCCAACGATCGCACCGCTTCCCACGGGGGATGTTGCCGCTACCGTGGTGGCATCGCATTGGATGACCGCCACAGCAGAAGCAGCCAACGTGCCGACAGCTACACCGACAGACACCCCAACACCGATGCCTACCGCGACCCTCACTCCGCTGCCACCTCCACAGCTAGAGGGTCAGGTTCTGGATGCAAATAGCA
>JBFFCR010000484.1:0-2972 GCA_041559855.1 Anaerolineae bacterium
AGTCGAACTGGGTAACAAGACGCTGACCGAGCTGCAGGATATGGCTCGCGACCTAGATGTCAGTGGCTATAGCCGCCTGAAGAAGCACGATCTGATGATGCGCTTGCTGCAAGCGCAAGCCGAGAGCCAGGGCTTGCTGTTCGGCGGTGGCATACTGGACATCGTCTCCGATGGCATAGGCTTCCTGCGCTCCGGCGATCTGCTTCCCAGCGCTGATGACATCTATGTCTCGCAGTCGCAGATCCGGCGCTTTGGCCTGCGAGCCGGCGACACTGTGATCGGCCAGGTCCGCCCGCCAAAGGAAAGCGAGAAATACTTTGGCCTGTTGCGGGTCGAGGCTGTCAACAATGTGGATCCGGAGAAGGCGAAACGGCGGCCCTGGTTCGATCGGCTTACGCCCATCTTCCCGCTCGAGCAGCTCACACTGGAGACGGGACAGCTTCCTTTGTCCACACGCCTGCTGGACATGCTCGCACCCATTGGGCGAGGACAGCGTGGCCTGATTGTCTCGCCACCAAAGGCGGGCAAGACCACGATCCTCAAACAGATTGCCAACGGGATCACGTCTAACCACAACGACCTGCATTTGATGGTTGTCCTCATCGGGGAACGGCCCGAGGAGGTGACCGACATGGCTCGTTCGGTGGAGGCCGAAGTCATGGCAGCCACCTTTGATGAGCCGGTGCAGCATCATGTGCGCGTGGCCGAAATGGCCCTGGAACGGGCCAAGCGGCTGGTCGAGACTGGACAGGATGTGACCATTTTGGCTGATTCGATCACGCGTCTGGCGCGAGCCTACAACCTTGTGGTGCCGCCCAGTGGCCGAACGCTCTCTGGCGGTATCGACCCGGCGGCCCTGTATCCGCCCAAGCGATTCTTTGGCGCTGCACGCAACATCGAAGAGGGGGGTAGTCTGACCATTATCGCCACCTGCCTTGTGGACACCGGTAGCCGCATGGACGATGTGATCTATGAGGAGTTCAAAGGCACCGGCAATATGGAAATGCAGCTCAACCGCAAGCTGGCAGATCGGCGTCTCTTCCCGGCCATTGACATCGAGCGCTCCAGCACCCGGCGGGAGGAGTTGCTTCTGAGCAAGGATACCCTGGCCCGCGTGTGGACGCTGCGCCGCATGATCGACGCCCTCGGCGGCGGCGCGGAAGCGGTCGAGCCGGTGCTGTCACGGTTGAGCAAGACCCGCAGCAACGCCGAGTTCCTGTCAACACTGAACCGCGAGGTGTAGCAAATCCGCGTCAGACGCGCAACCTCGGGCCTTGGGGATCCCCCATGAGCTTCCACCGATGGTTGCGCCACAGTCCTGCGCTACGAACTGCAAGCCAGGTGGGTTGGAAACGCTGGCTTGCGTTCTTTACCGCCGGATTGAGCCTCGATCTGCCTTCCCGATTGATTTGGCACAGAGGTCCTTCTGTGGTATAATCGCACCACTTTGAGGGGCATCTGGGCGATGTTCTTCTCTGGAGAATCGGAATGATAGAATCGCAAACCGAGTTCCCTGCGCGGGAGCGAGGGCCCGTTGCGATCTGGGCGAAAGGCCGTCGTTTATCGGCTGCCACCTTGGAGTGGCTCAGACAGCAGGCCCGGGCCCTGCCAGGGACTAGGGGGGCGCAATACCTGAGAGACGTTTGGTCTCTCGGCGGCGACAAGGCAAGGCAGTTTCAGTTTCGTGCGCACATGTCTCGCGTGCTAGAGTGGATCATAGCAGGAGCCAGAGATGGTTCCTTGCTCAACCGCTATGCACTGCACTTGGTCGTTATCTTGTTGGCCATAGTTGCGGTTGGCATTGCCCAGATTTCCATCCCCCAGGTAGACTTGGTGCTGCCGGAAACCGTCTGGGCCGAAGCCGAAGTCGAACCCGCCGACATTGTCAGCAGCTCTCCCGTTTCGACAAACAACCGGGGTGGAAGTCGCCTCATCCGCAGTGAGGCGGTCCTGTTCCCTGCGCCTGTGTTGCACACGACCGTCGCCGAACGGGATAGGATGGCGGTCATAACCTATACCGTCCAGGCCAACGACAATATCTGGGCAATTGCTCAGGGGTTTGACTTGAAGGCGGAGACGGTCCTGTGGGCCAACCCCAAGGTGGAGAACTCGCCTGACCTGCTCAGTGTGGGCCAGAAGCTGGTGATCCCCCCGGTGGATGGCGTCTACTACACGGTCGCAAAGGGCGACACGGTCGAGAAGCTGGCCAAGACCTACAAGACTACGGTTGAAAAGATCGTCGGCTTTGAACTGAACGAACTGGAAGAACCCTACACGCTGACACCGGGTCAGCCGATCATGCTCCCCGACGGCCGCAAGCAGGTGGTGCTGAGCAACTACTACCCGATGACCCGTGTCGGTTCGGCGCCCCAGAACGCGCCCAAGGGAACCGGGCGCTTTGCCTGGCCCGCGCAGGGTATCCTTACTCAACGCTATTGGAGCGGCCATCTGGGTATTGACATTGGGAACCGCACCGGCACGCCCATCCGTGCGGCTGATGACGGCTATGTGGTTCTGGCCGGCGTGGACACCTGGGGATATGGCAACCAGGTTCTCATCGACCACGGCAATGGCTATATGACTCGCTACGCGCACCTGAACACCATCGGGGTGAGGGCAGGCGATATCGTGACGCGAAACCAGCAGATCGGGACCATGGGGAGCACCGGTCGCTCCACAGGCCCGCACCTCCACTTTGAGATCATCTACAACCGCGTGCGGCGCAATCCGCTGGGCTTTCTACCGTAGCATTTCGCGGACAAGCAAAACGGGCGCGAGGAATCCCTCGCGCCCGTTTTTGATCTGTTGACCGGGACACCACACTCCCAGGACCCTGCGGGTCAGAGTGGGTGCCGGAGGTCCGACTCGACTAGACCCAACCCCTCAGCTTCATCGCCTCGGCCCCGCGGGCGACTGACACAATGTAGGCCCCCCTCCGGTTGTGGACGCCGTACTGCTGCGCCGCCTTGTGC
>JBFFCR010000485.1:0-2957 GCA_041559855.1 Anaerolineae bacterium
CGACCAACGTTCGGGGGTCGTCTAATGGTAGGACAAGGGTCTTTGGAACCCTATACCGAGGTTCGAATCCTCGCCCCCGAGCCTGCCGGGCCCTTAGCTCAGCGGCAGAGCGGCCGGCTCATAACCGGTTGGTCGCAGGTTCGAATCCTGCAGGGCCCACAGGATTGTCATAGGCGATCCCCTACCCGGGCACCGGTGCGGGGCAGGAAGGGCAACAGGTGAGTCGAGTTCTGGTTCTGAATGCAACCTATGAACCTTTGAACGTCGTCTCCATACGGCGGGCCGTGCTCCTCCTCCTTAAGGAGAAGGCCGAGATAGTGGAGGCGGCTGAAGCATGGCTGCACGCCGAGCGACTTGCCCTGCCCATGCCACTGGTCATCCGCTTGGTCTACTATGTCCGCATCCCGCGCCACTTTTCGCTGCCTCTCTCCCGCCGCACGGTGCTGGCCCGCGATCAGTACACCTGCCAATACTGCCAGGTGCAGCCCGGGAGAGCCCACCTCACCATCGATCACGTCATCCCTCGCTCCCGTGGCGGCGAGACCCGCTGGGAGAATATCGTCACTGCTTGTGAGGTGTGCAATCGCCGCAAGGGGGATCGCACACCCGCGGAGGCCAGGATGCCCCTCCGTCGCCCGCCTCGACGGCCCCGTTACCTGGCGTTCACCCTCCTCGAGGGGGCCCGTGCCCCCCAGGAGTGGAACAAATATATGTACTTCTAGCCCCCCCCACGCCCGGGCTACCCTAACCCGCTTCCATCATCGATGTGGCAACGTCTGTTGCATTCCACATTGGGCTGTGGTATGCTAGTAACGGGAGTGTTTCTAGAAGCTATTACCGAAAGGGGAAGGAAGGATTATGTTCAGAGAGAGGATCACCCGCCGTTATCAGCCTCTGTCGCCAAGTTTTAAAAAGATCGCAGACTTTATCCTGCTTTCTCACCAACGTGTTGCCTTTATGAGCGCGTCGCGCCTGGCCAAGCACCTGGGCGTCGACGTGGCCACGGTAACTCGCTTTGCCCAACAGCTTGGATACGACGGCTACACGCAACTGATCCGCGAGATCCAGGAAAAAGTCCTGGAGGAAATGCGAGAGGCCCGAGCTCCCGTCACAGATCGGCTGGACGCCGCCGAGGACCCCTTCACCCTCACCCTGTGGCGTGATTGGGCCAACCTCGAGAAGACTATCAAGAACATCCCATCCGACCAGGCTGAGGCCGCTGTTGCAGCCCTCCATTCGGCCAACCGCATCTACCTGGTGTCCGAGGGCGCCGGGGGCGGCCTCGCCATCGCCGTCGCAACCTACTTGAACATGATCAAGCCCGAGGTGTACGCCCTGGTCAAGGGGCCCTTTGACCTGGCGCTGGCGCTCAAGGACCTGGGGCCGGATGACCTGGTCATCGGCATCGGGTTCACCAGCTATGCCTACGCGGCGACCAAGGCGCTGGAGTATGCCCAGAAGGCGGGCGCCAAGTCCCTGGGCGTCATCTCGCAGGCCGATTGCCCCATCGGGGGCGTGGCAGACATTCTGCTCTCGTGCTCGGCGACCGAGGAAGGGTACCTGCCCTCGCTGACCGGGGTTGGCGCCATTCTCTTCTCCCTCGTCTATACCCTCCTGCTCGACGATTCCGAACTGTACAACCAGAAACTGATCCGGTTCCAGGATGCGTACGCCGACCTGACCGCTGACACAGCCCGCGGCGAAGAGGAAGTTGTCGACGACCTGATCGCACGGTTCTAGAGCTGCGAGATCGCCAACCAGCCGGGCCCGTAGCTGTGGGCACAGAATTCAGCAAGGGGCACGTGCATCGCGGCAGCGCGATGATGATCGCTGCTTCAGCAGTCGGCAGGCGTCTGCGGTCGCGGTTGCGCTGCGTGCAGTGCCTGCCAACAAGGCGCTTGCTGCGGCCTGTGTCTCGATTTTCCGTGCCAGGTGTTCGTCAGCCACGCCCCTCCCTTGGAGATAGCCCGCCTCCACAAGGCTCTGCGCATGCGTGGCTGGCAGAGCAGCAATAGCTTGCCTTTTTTCCTGTCATGCGGCCCCCACCGCCACCCCGGGCATCTTTGCCCGGTCCGGGTGGTCTTGCCGCTCGTGAACGCGGCAGCAAGCCGGGTGTCTGCCGCATCCCCATATGCTTTGCAACTTTCCTGACAATTCCTCCTGGTAACCGAAGTTACTTCCTATTCTGCAGGCTTCTGCTATAGTGGGATAGATGCCGGCGCAGTCGAACTATCGCGACGTGGAAGGGCCGGTTGGGAGGATACGATGAAAGAGATCAAGCCGTCAGAGATCACACCGGAGGAGATCTACCTCTCCCGGCGACGGTTCATGAAAGGCGCCGGCGCCCTGGTCGCCAGCTCGCTGATCCTCGCTGCCTGCGGTGGTGCCACGCCCGTACCAACCACGGCCCCTGCCGCGGCGACATCCGCCCCGGCGACCCCGACCGGCTCTATCGGCTCTATCTTTCCTCCATTGGGCGCCACGGCCGACGAGCTGGGGGCAGACCTGACAACCTTTGAGGCGATCACCAACTACTGCAACTTTTACGAGTTCACCACCCGCAAGGAGGGTGTGGCAGCGTTGGCTGAGGGCTTTCAGACGTCGCCCTGGACCGTCCAGGTCGGCGGCCTGGTCAACAAGCCCAGGACCTTTGACATCGACGACCTGCTGAAACTGACACAGGAAGAACGCGTGTATCGCCTGCGCTGTGTCGAGGCCTGGTCCATGGTCATTCCCTGGGTGGGCTTTCCCATCGCCAGACTACTCGAACAGGTGGAGCCGATGTCGCAGGCCAAGTACGTGCGCTTTGAGACCCTGTACGATCCCGAGCGGTTGCCGGGCCAGTCGAGCTCGTTCTACAACTGGCCCTACGTGGAGGGGCTGCGCATGGATGAGGCCATGCACGATCTGGCTATCCTGGCTACCGGCATCTATGGCAAGCCTCTGCTTCCGCAGAA
>JBFFCR010000486.1:0-2953 GCA_041559855.1 Anaerolineae bacterium
ACACGGCCATTGCCGCTGAAGGTAAACGGCTCGTAAGCGGGCTTGGTGCACTCGGGGCAAACATCTCGGGGCGGGAACAACTTGGCCCCGCAACTGTTGCATACCTCACCCACCATCGAATATCGCTGGCTTTGCAGTCTCCAATGTCTCGGAATGTTCATGATACCTGTATCCTCCCTACTTGATTCTTTACTATCATAGTCCGGCTTTCAATCCACCGGAAGTTCTGTCACGATCCTAATCGTGCGCCTCGAGAATGTGCGTGACCACCGTCGCCCCACTGCCGCCGATGTTCTGGGCCATGCCCAGCCGGGCGTTGGGGATCTGGTTGTCGCCGGCCTCTCCACGCAACTGCTGAGCCACCTCTACCACCTGGTACACACCTGCGGCGCCGACAGGATTTCCCCGCGCCTTGAGCCCGCCCATAGTGCTGATAGGAATGCGGCCGCTACGGGTGATGTCACCCGAGCGCGCCAGCCAGGTGCCCTTTCCACGTTCGGCAAAGCCCGCCGCCTCTAGACTCAGAGTGGACATGATTGTGAAGGCGTCGTGAAGCTCGAACAGATCGATGTCCCCTGGCGCGATCCCCGCCTGCTGATAGGCTTTGAACTACGATGCCTCGACAGCCGAGAGCCAAAGCGGATCCGGCCGGTCGTGCACTGCCACGGCATCGGTCGCCATGGACGAGGCGCGAATGTGCACAGCTTGACCGTTACCATACTCCCGCGCCACCCGTCTTGGACAGAGAACAACCGCCGCTGCACCGTCACCCAAGCCTGATGAATCGAGCAAGTTGATGGGGTCCGCGATCATCCGGGCTCGGGCGAACTGGTCAGCCCTCACCCGGTTGCGGAACATCGCATTCGGGTTGCCTACAGCATTCTCGTGAGCATTCACCGTAAAGTGGCCAAAGTCCTCGTGAACCGAACCGTACTCGTGCATGTAGCGCCGCATAAGTAGCGCGTTGATACTGACAAAGGTCAGGCCATGGATCGACTCGTAATCGGCATCGGCCGCCATCGCCAGACCGGTCGTGGTTTCGGCGTTTGCCGGGTCGGTCATCTTTTCGACACCGCAGACGATCACCAGATCGTGCAACCCGCCAGCCACGGCTGTATAGCCCATGCGCAACGCAGCTGCACCAGAACCACAAGCGGCTTCCACCTTGACGGCTTCAATGCCGCGCAATCCGACAAAATCGGCAATGAGCGCGCCCAGATGTTCTTGGCCTGTCAGCAGGCCAGAGAGCATATTACCGACGTACAGCGCATCGGCTGTCTCGATGCCAGCATCCTTCATAGCAGCCAGCACCGCATCGCCAGCCAGGTGCCGCAGCGAGCGATCCCAATGCTCAGCTACCTGCGTCTGGCCAATGCCGATGATGCTTACATCCCTCATAGCAATGACTATCCAATCTCCACTGTCACATGCCAGGCAGTCCAGGGCCACAGCCATTGGCGGGTCCTGGGACGCCGGCGCTAGTGCATGTGCAACTTTCGCCGGTAGCGCACATAGGTCCCGTAGTCAATCTCCTTGCGCCGCTCGACATAGACCCTGGTGCGCGGTGCGAGATCGCGCCGCTGCTCAATGCTATCTGTGATCCGGAAAGAGATGGCATCGCTCCCAGCACCCGAACCGAAGGAGACCAGCAAGATGCGGTCGCCGGGTTGCGCAGCGTCCAGGATCGCCGTCATGCCCAGCATGGACGAACCGGCATACGTGTTGCCGACCATCGGGCAGAGCAAGCCCTCGCGCGTCTGCTCCGGCGCAAAGCCAAGCGCCCTGGCCGCCCGTTCCGGGAACTTGGGATTGGGTTGGTGCAAGACCGCCGCCGCATAGTCCTGTGGCGTGGTCCCCAACTCCTCCATGAGATGGCGGGCCGAGGCCAGCACGTGCCGGAAATAGGCCGGGTCCCCTGTGAAGCGACTGCCATGTTGCGGATAGTGCTGATAGGGCCGCCGGAAGAAGTCAGGCGTATCGGTTACATACGAGTAGGACCCTTCGATCACGGCAAGCGCTTCGTCAGCAGGACCCACGATGTAGGCGGCGCCACCGGCCCCCGCAGTGTACTCCAAGGCATCGCCGGGACGGCCCTGTGCTGTGTCCATGCCGACGGCCATGGCATAGTTGGCCATGCCCGAGCCGACGAGCGCCATCGCTGCCTGCAACGCCTCTGTCCCTGCCTTGCAGGCGAACTCCCAGTCAGCAGCCTGGGTAGCAGGCACCGCCCCGATGGCTTCAGCCACGATTGTCGACGTGGGCTTGACGGCATAGGGATGCGACTCGCTGCCCACCCATACAGCGCGGAGCTGCGACGGGTCGATGCCCGCGCGCGCCAGCGCGTTGCGCGCTGCCTCGACCGACATCGTAGCGGTATCCTCATCAGGACCGGGCACGGCCTTTTCCTTGACTGGCGACCCGCCATGCCCGTCATTCCACACCCGGTCAACCTCGCTGCCAGGTAGACGGTAGCGAGGTACATAGGCTCCATAGCCAACTATGCCTACTTCCCGGATCGGTTTCAAGAGCATCTTTCCAGCATCCACTCCCACAGGTTTCCTTCCCAGCAAAAAGAGGCTCCGCAGAGCCCCTTGGTCCCCACTGGGGCGAGTATACTATAGCACAAGAGTGCTGTCAAAAACTATCAGGATGGCGTCAGAGACTGCCAGAGGCTATCCCAGCAGGCGGGGAGACAGCTACAGATGGGACCCGGGCAGGCACGAGGCCCTTATCGCGCAAACAGATGGCTCAGGTACTGGCCCGTGTACGACTTGCGCACCCTTGATACCTCTTCCGGGGTGCCCTCCGCCACCAGATACCCACCACCGTCGCCACCCTCCGGCCCAAGATCAATGAGCCAATCCGAGGCCTTGATCACGTCCAAGTTGTGCTCGATGACCACCACGGTGTTGCCCTGGTCGACCAGCCGGTGGAGCACCTCCAAGAGCTTTTC
>JBFFCR010000487.1:0-2931 GCA_041559855.1 Anaerolineae bacterium
CCAACCCGCTGCTGGTCTCCTGCCGGTCCGGCGCCAAGTTCTCCATGCCCGGCATGATGGACACCGTGCTCAACATCGGGTTGACCGACGAAACGGCCAAGGGCATGGTCAAGCTCACCGACGACGAGACCTTTGTCTACAACTCGTACAGGCGCCTGGTGCAGATGTTCGGCTCCGTGGTGCTTGGCATCGCCGATGAAGAGTTCGAGCACGCCATCGCAGCGCGCAAGAAACAGCGGGGCATCGAAGACGACACCGAGCTGAATGCGGAGGACTGGAAGGCATTGACGGAGGAGTTCAAGGCCATCATCCGCAAGCACAAGGGCTTTGACTTTCCGCAGGATCCAATCGAGCAGCTCAAGCTGGCCACCGAGGCCGTGTTCAAGTCCTGGAACGGCCGCCCGGCCATCGCCTATCGCAACCGTGAGCACATTCCGCACGACCTCGGCACCGGCGTCAACATCGTCACCATGGTCTTTGGCAACATGGGCTGGAACTCTGGCACGGGCGTGGCTTTCACGCGCGACCCCGCCACTGGCGAAGAGAAGCTCTACGGCGACTATCTGATGAACGCCCAGGGTGAGGACGTGGTAGCCGGCATCCGCAACACACAACCCATCGCCGAGATGGAAGCGGACATGCCGGAAGCGTACGCCCAGTTCGTGGACATCACGGAGAGGCTGGAAAAACACTACCACAACATGCAGGACGTCGAGTTTACCATCGAGCAGGGCAAGCTATGGATGCTCCAGACGCGCGACGGCAAGCGCACCGCCAAGGCCGCCATAAAGATCGCCGTCGATATGACCAACGAGGGCCTGATCTCCAGGGAGACAGCGGTCAGCCGCGTCACGCCGGAGAACGTGGACACGCTACTCCATCCCCAGTTCTCAGCCGCAGCAAAGCAGCAGGCCCACGAAGACGGTACCTACCTGGCCAGTGGCGTCAACGCCTCGCCCGGCGCGGCGGTGGGCATCGTCGCCTTTGACGCCGACCTGGCGGAAGAATGGGGCCTGGGGGGCAAGGATGTGATCATGGTCCGCCCCGAAACCAAGCCAGACGACGTCCACGGCATGATCGCGTCCAAGGGCGTACTAACCAGTCGTGGCGGAGCCACCAGCCACGCCGCCGTCGTCGCGCGGCAGTTTGGCACGCCTGCCGTCGTCGGCTGCGAGGCCATCGAGATCGACCTTGACGGCCGCGTCATGCGGGTCCATGGCAAGGTCGTGAAGGAAGGAGAATGGCTCTCCCTCGACGGCACCAGCGGCGAGGTCTTTGCCGGGCAGATCGCCACCGAAGCCCCCAGCTTTGACGAACAGGTGGAACTCAGGACCCTCCTGAGCTGGGCAGACGAGATCGCGGCCCAGGAGGGGAACCGCGCCTGGCCCGACGGCTATGACGGATTCCCCACCAAGGGCCTGCAGGTATGGACCAACGCCGATTATCCGCGCGATGCACAGCGCGCGCGCAGCTTTGGCGCCAAGGGCATCGGTCTGTGCCGTACCGAGCACATGTTCTTCGAGGAGGAACGCCTGCCCATCGTCCAGGCCATGATCCTCTCCGAAACCCCCGAGGAGCGGGTGGCGCACCTCGACAAGTTGCTCCCCTTCCAGCGCGCCGACTTTGAGGGCCTGTTCGAGGCGATGGACGGCCTGCCGGTCATCATCCGCCTCATCGACCCGCCGCTCCACGAGTTCCTGCCCAGCAAGGATGAGCTACTGGTGCGCGTCACCGAGATGCGCGTTAAAGCCGCCCGCCTGGAGAAAAAGGGCAAGCAGAAGAAACTGGCCAAGCTCCAGACCACGCTGGCCGAGCAGGAGGACCTTCTCCAGGCCGTCGAGGCGATGGAGGAGGCCAACCCCATGATGGGGCTGCGGGGCATCCGCCTGGGCATCACTTTGCCAGAGATCACGCAGATGCAGGTGCGCGCCATCTTTGAAGCTGCCTGCAACAAGGCGCTGGAGGGCATCGACGTTCACCCCGAGATCATGATCCCGCTGACGGGGCACAAGAATGAGCTCAAGGTGGCCAACGACCTGCTGCTGCCGATCGCCAAGCAGGTGATGGAGGAGAAGGGCATCGAGATCAACTACAAGTTCGGGACCATGATCGAGATCCCGCGCGCCGCCGTTACGGCCGACCAAGTGGCCGAGTACGCCGAGTTTTTTAGCTTTGGCACCAACGACCTGACCCAGATGACCTATGGTTACAGCCGCGACGACGCCGAGCGCAACTTTCTGCTCTACTATGTCGAGCACGGCATCCTGCCGCGCAATCCCTTCCAGGCGCTGGACTGGGACGGCGTGGGCGAATTGGTCAAGTGGGCCGTCAAGAAGGGCCGTGAGACCCGCCCCGAGCTGGAAGTGGGTATCTGCGGAGAGCATGGCGGCGAGCCCAGCTCTATCGAGTTCTGCCACCTCGCAGGGCTGAACTATGTGAGCTGCTCCCCGTTCCGTGTGCCCGTCGCGCGGCTGGCGGCTGCGCACGCGGCACTCAAGCATCGCAAGTAGCCGGTTTCCGGATTGGCTTTCACAGGGCCGGGTGCGCGCACCCGGCCCGTTTTCGTTTTCTGCCGGGGGCTTGTTCGCGAGACACTCAGTTTACTGGAGAGACCGGGTGTCTGCGCGCGCCAGAGTGTGGTATAATGGACCCTGTAGGCGGACACCCACCGAGACTCACCGCGGAGGACTATGCATGGATGCTCAAGAGATCGAACGAACCCTGACAGACCCACAGATGCCCGACCTGCTCCCGGCCGATGAGGGCTGGGTGCTGCCTCACTATGATGGGCTTTCGATTGCCAACCTGGCCGCGACCGTTGCTGCGCTATTCGACAGCGACCTGCCCGGCGCCCTCCCGGCCCTGCCCCGCGAGTTGTGGGCCGACTGGATGCCCGGACTGCGCCGCATCGTGCTGGTGATCCTCGACGCC
>JBFFCR010000488.1:0-2924 GCA_041559855.1 Anaerolineae bacterium
ACTGGGGTGCTGCAGGCCAGACTGGAGAGCCTGCCGCCAGATGAGCGCACAACCTTGCAGCAAGCCTCCGTGATTGGGCGCGTTTTCTGGGATGATGCTGTGCATTACATCAGTATTCGGTCAATGCCAGCCGGTACGCAAGACGGGATGTACACCACGACCAAGGAGCTATCTTCGTTGCGTTCCCGCGAATTGGTCTACCGCAGGGAGGAGTCTGCCTTCTCCGACGCGGGTGAGTACACCTTCAGGCACGCCGTGCTGCGGGAGGTGACCTACGAGAGTATCTTGAAGCGCGTGAGAAAGGCCTACCACTCGCTGGCAGCGGAGTGGCTGATCCAGCAGAGCGAGGAGCGAGTCGGTGAGTACACAGGCTTGATCGCTGACCAGCTGGAGCTGGCAGGGAAGGTCGAGCAGGCGGCCAGCTGTCTGTGCCAGGCGGGGGAACAAGCCGCAATGCGCTATGCCAATGCTGAGGCGTTGGCGTACTTTCAGCGGGCGCTAGCCCTTGCCGAAGGGCAAGAGGGCTATGATAGCATCCTGGCCCGTCGGGCGAAGGTGCTGTTGGACGTATTTCAGGGTCAGGAGGCAGCCAGAGACTACAAGCGGTTGCTCGATCGCGCCAGACAAAGCGGGGATCGACAAGGTGAGCTTGAGGCGCTGGTTGGCCTGGCCTCGGCCCACTATGCGTTAGCTCTTGACGATCCACGCTTTGCCTCGCAATCTCTCGATCTCTACGAGCAGGCCTACGCCCTCGCGCGCGAACTGGACGACAAGGTAGGTATGATCCGCGCACTTGTCCCGACCGTCTGGTTCACGGACTACTGGCCTGAATACGGGAACCAGGCTGTGGCCAATATTGAAGAAGCCTGGGCCATCAGTCAAGAGCTAGGTGATGAAGAACTGATCACCACCTGTATGATGGCCCGGGAGGCGAGAGGTCTGGTGTCAGTCGACCAGGCAGAGGAACTTACCAGGAGGCTTGAGGCTCGTGACGATCTACCCCGGCTCTTGAAAGCGTACTTTCCTCTGCTTTGGCGGTATCTTGATAGTGGCGATTTCGAGAGATGCATTGAGTGTTGCGATGCTAGCGTAGAGTTGGCGGCAAAGCTGGATGTACTCCCAGTGATGTATGCAACGATCAAAGCCCTGGCGCTCCTGGGACTTGGTCGCTACGACGCGGCCTGGGCGACCTTACAGGAAGAGGTCGCCGACCAAGAACATCCCTTTGGAGCTGCCTTCAAGGATCTGGGAACAGGGATATTCTATTTGGAGCTGATGGAGTACGGGCAGGCAGCCACGATTCTTGAGAGTGTCATTGAGCAGGCACGTCAGGTAGGACGTGCATGGTTGGTAAGCTGGGGACAGGAAGAACTTGTAAGAGCTCTGGTCCGAGATGGACAACCGCCCCCGAACGCGGCCCCTACGGATATGCCGCTCAAAGCAGATGTGTTGGGAGAAATCGCTCTCAGCCAGGGGAAGCTTCACGAGGCTCTGCAGCAAGCAGACAAGGCTTGCGTTGAAGCCAAGGCAAGAAACCCCTGGGCATTGCACCCATTGCGAGGGCTACCGCATATCGAGAGAGCAAAACCTGAAGCCGGGGAGGGTGATCGAGAACCCTCCTATATATCCGCGCTACTCCTTCGGGTGCAGATCTTGCTCAAATTGGATCGACCGGAAGATGTGATCCCGCTGGCCGATGAAGGGATCGGCACAGCGGAGGAGATGGGGTACCGACCCTTGCTCTGGCGCCTCCGGGCTGCCAAGGCACAGGCGATGGAGATGCTTGGAGATGGCGGGATCTCAGCGCAAGAGTATGAGGCCGCTGCAGTGATCGTGCGCGAGTTGGTGGATACCATGAACGATCCCCAACTCAAACGTTCATTCATGTCGAACCCCTCAGTTTCGTCAGTACTCGATCGCGCCTTGTCTGGCACGGGGTTTGATTGACTCTGGGAAAGCGCGGTTGTTTGGAGAACAGATAACAGACTGGAAGGAGTGGAGTGATATGGCTGTGAGACTACAAGCAGGTTCCCCAGAAGCAGTTGGCATGTCGGCTCAGAGAGTGCGGCACATCACGGATTTAGCTGAAGACTGGGTCGCCCAAGGCATCCATTCAAGCCTCGTCGTATTGGCCGCACGCAAGGGTGTCATCGTCCTCCACGAGGCCTTTGGTCATCTGACACCGGAGCGAGATTCACCTCCCCTTGAGCTGGACGCAATCTTTCCCCTGGCTTCTCTGACCAAGCCCTTAACCGCGACAGCTGCGATGATATTGGTTGAAGAAGGCCTGCTCGGTCTTAATCGGCCTGTCGCAGAATACATTCCGGAGTTCACCGGTGAGGGTAAGGACAAGGTGATGGTCCATCATCTGCTGACCCACACTTCGGGACTCACGAGCGAAGATGTTGATCTGCATAAAGAGAAGAATCGGCGAACTGTCAAGATCCCTCCTCCGGCCGAGACACAACACCCGGCCATCCACGAGTACCTGTTCCCGGGATACGATGCACCTTTGACCATACCCCCGGGCACAGAGCAACGATATTGTGACTATGGTTTCGAGTTGGTCGGGGAAATCGTACGCCGGGTCAGTGGAGAGAGGCTGGCGGATTTCGCCAGGAGAAGACTGTTTGAGCCGCTGGGCATGAAGGACACCGCCTACAGCGTACCTGAGTCAGCCAGTCACAGAGTCGTCAAGCGTCCTGCGGATGGGCCACTTGCCCTTCTCAATAGTCGCGAATGGCAACTGACACCCTGGGCTGCCCCTGGTGCTTACTCAACTGCGATGGACATGGCCGTGTTTGGACAGATGTTCCTCAACCGGGGCGGCTACGGGGATGTCAGGATTCTCAGCCCGGTCACGGTAGCCGAGATGACGCGAAACCAGATTCCGGGAACTAGTTCCCGGTTTGTGGACGAGTTCT
>JBFFCR010000489.1:0-2921 GCA_041559855.1 Anaerolineae bacterium
AATATGGCGGCGATCAGCTATCGACGCGTGATGCTCAAGCTTGGGGGCGAGGCGCTGGCTGGCCCCCAGGGATTCGGCATCGATCCAAACAGAGCCTCCCAGGTCGCCGCCAAGATCAGGGCGATCAAAGATCTCGACGTAGAGGTCGCGGTAGTGCTGGGCGCGGGCAATATCTGGCGCGGGCAAACGGGCTTGGCACATGGCATGGAGCGGGCGACGGCCGATCACATGGGTATGCTTGCCACAGTGATCAACGCTCTGGCCCTGGCCGATGCACTGGAGCAACTCGGTCTTGTTCCGAGGGTGCAGACTGCCATCGAAATGCGGGCCATATCTGAGCCGTACATCCGCCTGCGGGCCATCCGCCATCTGGAAAAAGGGCGCGTGCTGATCCTCGGGGCAGGCACAGGAAACCCCTACTTTACCACCGATACGGCTGCGGCCCTGAGAGCGATGGAGATCGACGCTGACCTGTTGATCAAAGCGACCAAGGTGGATGGCGTGTATGCCGAAGACCCAATGGTCAATCCGCAGGCGGCTCGCTTTGACCACCTGACCTACATCGACGCTCTGAACATGGGGATCAAGGTGCTCGATTCCACCGCAATCTCGCTTTGCATGGACAATCATCTGCCCATCGTCGTATTGGACCTGTGGCAGCCCGAAGCCCTGCAAGGAGCGATCATGGGCGAGCCGGTTGGTACGATCATCAGCCATTAGCTCGGTTCCCATCAATGAGCGATTGCCGTCGGGCGCCGGCTGCGGGACGGTGTGTGGAAGGAGCGGAACATGATAGACGAGGTATTGGGGGAGCTGCGGGAGCGCATGGAAAAGTCCATAGAGGCGCTGCAGAATGACCTCATGGCCATCCGCACGGGCCGGGCATCACCAGCGCTGGTCGAGAGGCTGCCGGTGGAGTACTATGGCACGCCAACACCCCTGAACCAGATGGCGAGTATCGCTGCACCAGAACCCCGTTTATTGGTCATCCGCCCCTGGGATCCTTCCTCGCTCCGCGACATCGAGCGGGCCATCCTCGGGTCGGACCTGGGCCTGACCCCGATGAATGATGGCATGTTGATCCGCCTCAGCATCCCACGACTCACGGAAGAACGCCGGCGGGACCTGGTCAAGGTTGTATCACGACGGGTAGAAGAGGCCCGCGTGGCAGTTCGTAACCTGCGCCGGGATGCACTGCAGGACTTGAAAGAGTTTGAAAAGGAAAAGATGATCTCCGAGGACGAGTTCTTCAGGGGCAAGGACAAGGTCCAGGAGCTGACAGACGAGTTCATAGAAAAGATAGACGAAATCGGCCAGCGCAAAGAAGAAGAGGTCATGGAGATCTAGGCGGTTGGGGCGCCAGGGATCCAGGTGTGAAGGGTTGCCCGGGCAGCCCAATCAGTCACGAGGCAAGGATTCCAGCCGACACGTGTGCACACCGACAAGGGGTTGAGGAAAGCATCTTACGTCGCCTCGGCCCCTTTTGCTATCAGACCAAGCACGACTGCCCGAGCACAATAGTAGCAGGTCCGACAGGCTGCGGACCGGGAAGTTTCCGTACCCTGGTTCACCTTCTTGGGAGCACGGGATGGAGGAACAGAAACTGGAAACCCTGCCACGACACGTGGCCATTATCATGGACGGCAACGGCCGCTGGGCCAAGGCTCGAGGACTCCCCCGGTTGGCCGGTCACCGGGCGGGCACGGAGAACCTGCGCCCGATCCTGGAGGCCTGCGTAGAATTTGGTATCGAAATCCTCACCATTTGGGCCTTTTCCACCGAGAACTGGCGCCGGCCGGATGCAGAGGTCAAAGGGTTGCTGCGTATTCTGGAACGGATGATCCAGCGCGAGCTAAGAGAGTTACACAAGCAAGGGGTACAACTGCGCCACATCGGACAGATGGATCGCTTGCCGGGCCGGCTTGGCAGACAGGTCCAGGATGCCGTAGAACTGACAAAGGACAACGATCGGATCATACTCAACATTGCCTTTGACTATGGCGGGCGCGCAGAGATTGTCCATGCCGTGCAGCAGATCATCCGCAAGGGGATCCCTGCCGACGAGGTGAACGAAGACCTGCTTTCCGCCTACATGTACACGGCGGGACAGCCCGACCCCGACCTGATCATCCGCACCGGCGGCGATCTACGCACCAGCGGGTTCATGCTGTGGCAGTCAGCCTACACAGAGTACTATATCACCCCCACCTTCTGGCCTGACTTTGGCAGAGAGGAATTGTACCAGGCCCTGGTCGCCTTCAGCCAGCGGGACCGGCGCTTTGGCGGGATCAAGGATGACTATGGCTCGCCCTACGAGCTGTCCGAGTAGGACGAGTAGGACGAGTAGGCCCGCCCCCTGCGACACAGACGAGACATTGTCCTAGGTGAGTTCGTCTCCCGCCAATCCCTTCATCCAATCATAGCTCCGTGCCCAGACCGACTCGCGCTCTCCGTCGACCAGCACATTGTGCCCCGACTGCTCCAGCCAGACCAGAGTCCGATCTGAGGAAGCCACAGCACCGTAGAGCTCCTCCGCCGCCTGTGGATGGAGGTGAACATCACACCGGCCCTGGAAAATCAGGATCGGTTGCTGTATCATTGGCAACGCGCGGCGCACCCTGCGCTGCAACAGGTACATCTGGCTGGCACCCCACAGCGGCAGCTCATCGTAGGACCAGCCCCGCTCGGCGGCCTCAGGGTCGCACAGATCATCCTCCATCCCGCCCAGGGGGTTGTATTTCCATAGATGGCGGAGCAGAAGCGTCAGGGGCATCAACCGGTTCTGACCCCTGATGATAGGGGCCATTGGGATCAGGCCCGCGATCTCGGGATGGTGCGCGCCGAGCCAGAGGGTCAGTAAGGAGCCAAGCGACAGGCCGCCCACAAAGACGGTATCGCAGCGAGCTTGCAGGACGCGCAGC
>JBFFCR010000490.1:0-2907 GCA_041559855.1 Anaerolineae bacterium
CGAGACCGGCGGGTGGAGTCGAGCCTTTAGGCGGCCAGTCCGGCTGAAGCCTTTACTCCAATTGGAGAAGTTCTATTGGGTTGATGGGAATCGCCGAGACCGGCGGGTGGAGTCGAGCCTTTAGGCGGCCAGTCCGGCTGAAGCTCTATTCCAATTGTGGAAGTTCCTTTCGGTTGATTGATAAGGGTCGCTGAGGGAAGGGGTTCCATGTCGCGTCAAACCAGCCAAAAGATCGCATTCGCCCTGCTGACGGCGATGGCGGTGATCGTGGTTGTGCCGATCGTCCTCGTCGTCGTCTATATCGTCGTCCAGGGCATCGGCGCCATTAGCTGGGAGTTCCTGACCGACTTTCCGCGCAACGGCATGAAGGAGGGCGGCATCCTGCCGGCCGTGATCGGTACGGTGGTGCTTACCTTTGGCACCGCCGTCGCCAGCATCCCGATCTCGGTTGGCGCGGCCATCTACCTGGCCGAGTACGCGGGCGATACCTGGTTGACGCGCGGCATCCGCATGGCCATTGTCAATCTCGCGGGCATTCCTTCGGTGGTCTATGGGCTGTTCGGGCTGGGCCTGATTGTACTCTTTCTCGGATTGGGCACCAGCATCGTGGCTGGCAGCCTTACACTGGGCTTGATGACGATGCCGGTGGTGATCTCGACCGCGGAGGAGGCATTGCTGACGGTCCCCCAGCGCTTCCGTGTGGTGAGTCACAGCCTGGGCGCGACCCGCTGGCAGACGGTGCGCCAGGTGGTGCTGCCCAATGCCCTGCCGGGCATACTCACCGGTGTCATCCTGGGCCTGGAGCGGGCTGCGGGCGAGACGGCCCCGATCCTGTTTACGGTGGCTGCCTTCTACCTGCCCCAACTGCCGCGCAGTCCCCTGGATCAGACCATGGCCCTGCCCTACCATCTGTATGTGATCTCTACGCAGGTGCCGGGGATGCCCATCCAGGTGCAGTACGGGACGGCGCTCGTGCTGCTGACTATGGTGCTGGGCATGAACCTGGTGGCAACGATTATCCGCAGCCGTTTCCGCCGGAGGCGACAATGGTGAGCAAGTTCTCGATCCGGAACCTGGTCTATCGCTTCGGCAACACCGTTGCGCTGCGCGATATCACCCTTGAGGTCCCTGCCAACCAGATAACGGTTGTCTTTGGCCCTTCACACGCGGGCAAGAGCACGCTGCTGCGCTGCCTGAATCGCCTCAACGACCTGATCGAGAACGAGGAAACCGAGCTCTCCGGGCAGATCCTCCTCGACGGAGAGGACGTCTACGCGCCGAGGATAGATGTGACGGAGCTACGCCGCCGCGTGGGCATGGTCTTTGCGTTGCCCATCCCGCTTCCCCTGACGATCCACGAGAACGTAACCTACGGGCTGCGAATGCGGGGTGAGAGCCGCTCAAGCCGCCTGGACGAGGTGGTGGAGCGCAGCCTGCGCCAGGCGGCCCTGTGGGATGAGGTGAAGGACCGCCTGCACGACCCCGCCATGCGCCTGTCAGGCGGGCAGCAGCAGCGGTTGTGTGTGGCGCGCACCCTGGCCCTGGGCCCGGAGGTGATTCTGCTGGATAACCCCACCTCGGGGCTCGATCCCCTCTCCACGGCAAAGGTAGAGGCCTCGCTGCAGGAGCTCAAGGAAGAGTACACTGTCATCATGGTGCCCCATAGCGTGCAGCAGGCGGCGCGTGTGGCCGACCTGGCAGCGTTCATGCTCGGCGGCGAGTTGGTGGAGACCGGACCCGGTGAGGAGATCTTTACACGGCCCCGCGAGGGGCGCACAGATGACTATATCACAGGGCGGTTTGGATGAGCGAGCTGGGCATCACGCCGGATGAAAACCGAACCGAGCTCGGGGCTATCCCACAACTGTCACCCCGAAGGAGCGCAGCGACTGAGGGGTCTCTGAATCCATCTGCGTAGAGTAGAAACGAGATGTTTCGCTTCGCTACTAATGACATCGTCTTCACCCTGCTCAGGCCGGACCACAGTCCGGCCTTGGGCGCCTACGCGCGGACTGTGGTCCGCGCCGAGCCAGACTGTGTGAAAACTCCTCTTTATGGCATAATAGGGCCTATCCGGAAAAGAGTAGGTTGAGGAGGCCATGTGGGCTTTGTGCAAGGTGTCCATCGTAACCAGGTGGTGATGTTTCCCGAGAGCTTGGATGAGTACGTTAGCGATGATAACCCAGTGCGCTTCATCGATGCGTTCGTTGACAGCCTCGATTTGCGGGCTTTGGGCTTTGAGCGTGCCGTGCCAGCGGAGACGGGCCGACCACCGTATCACCCTGGGGTTCTGCTGAAGCTTTATGTGTACGGCTATCTCAATCGGATTCGTTCGAGTCGTAAGCTGGAGCGAGAAGCTCAGCGGAATGTCGAGTTGATGTGGTTGTTGGGCAAGCTGACACCGGACTTCAAGACCATTGCCGACTTTCGCCGCGACAACGGTCAGCCTATCCGCGCGGTTTTCCGGGAGTTCACCCAGGTGTGTCGGCGGCTCGAGCTGTACGGCGGTCAATTGGTGGCGGTAGATGGCAGCAAGTTCAAAGCAGTGAATAGCCGGGATCGGAACTTCACCCAGCGCAAGTTGGAAGATCTGGACAAGCGAGCGGACAAGAAGATCCAACGCTATCTTGAAGAGTTGGATGAGGCAGATGAACGGGAGCAAGACAGCCAGAAGCCGACAGCGGAAGAACTCCGGGAGAAGATCGAGTGGTTGCAGGGACGGAAGGAAGTCTATGGCAAGCTGCGAGAACAGATGGAGGAAAACGGGGAGAGCCAGGTATCGCTGACCGATCCTGATGCACGCACCATGTGGTTGGGGCACAGCCGCGGCACCGATGTGGCCTACAACGTGCAAATCACCGTCGACGCCAAGCATAAGCTGATCGTGGACCATGAGGTCACCAATGC
>JBFFCR010000491.1:0-2879 GCA_041559855.1 Anaerolineae bacterium
CGTGGCCAAGATCGGGCTGCGGCTGCCGCTGCAACTGCCGGGCCATTCGGGCATCTTTTGGATGGCCATCGTCATCGTCGCCGCGGGCGTGGTGCCCAAGCGCGGCGCGGCCAGCCTGGTGGGCCTCACCTCCGGCGTCATCGCTGCCTTTCTGGGCATGGGCGACTTTGGCGCGCTGAACACCTTTCTCTCGTACACCATGGTCGGCGTCGGGACCGACCTGGCGCTGTGGCTGCTGCGGAACCCGGAGAACCTGGTCGTTGCACCGCTGGCGGCCACGCTCGGCCACCTGGCCAAGTTCCTGGTAAAGTGGAGCCTGGCCACCCTGGCCGGGGCACGCTCAAGCTGGTGTCGGTATTGGAGCGATTGGACATCCGCGACGAGTGGACACAGGATGTGGACAAGATCGAGGTGTTCAATGACTGATCAGCCTACTTCCAACGCCGAGCCAGGGGTGCGAGGGCGCTACTTCTCGACGTTTCAGCTTATCCTGCTGGCTCTGTTTGCGGCGCTGATCGTCGTAGCCAAGATCGCACTGCGGCTGCCGCTACAACTGTCAGGGCATTCCGGCATCTTTTGGATGGCGATCATGATCGTCGCTGCCGGGGTGGTACCCAGGGTAGGCGCCCCCAGCCTGGTAGGTCTCACCTCGGGCATCCTTGCCGCCTTTCTGGGGCTGGGCGACTTTGGCGCGCTGAATACCTTTCTGTCCTATACGGCGGTGGGCGTGGGCACCGACCTGGCCCTGCTCCTTCTGGGTCGCAAGCCCGACAACCTGGTCATCGCCGTGGTCGCAGCAACCATAGGGCATTTCTGCAAGTTCTTGGTCAAGTGGGGCATGGGAGTGGTGACCGGCGCGCCGGTGGGATTCGTCGCGTTGGGCCTGGCGAAAGCCATGATCGGCTACATTGTCTTTGGCGCCCTGGGCGGGTTATTGGGCGCGCTGACTCTCAGAGCGTTGCGAAGGGCCGGATTTTTCAGCTATCTGGCCGAAAAGAAGTGAAGGTGCCTTCGGGCGTTTATCAGTGCTGTCTGCAATTGAAATTGAACAGTCAGCCGCCAGAGAGAGCCCCTAGCGGCTGACCAAAGATGGCCGATTCATCTGCAGGCATAGCGGCGCAGGCTGTACAGCCGGACTCTTCTGCAGATCGCCGAGAGGGATGCCCTCCCGGCTCACCACCGATCGTAGCGAACAAGCTCGGCCAGGTCTTTTCGCCTCTTGGGGCGGGGTTCGGCTGCCGGATATCCCAACGGCGTGAACACAAGGGGCTCAACATCATCGGGCAAGCCGAGGACGTCACGAGCAGCTGCCAGATCAAAGTCTGCAATCCAGCAGGTCCCCAGGCCGAGGGAACGAGCAGCCAGGATCAGATGGTCCATGGCAATGGCGGCATCTACGTCGATGTACTTTCTGCCATCCTGGCGCACCCACGCCTCCTCAGGGACCGTACAGATGCAGATGATCAGCGGTGCCTGGGTAAACCACCTGCGCGAATAGATGCGCTGCAGTTCCTCCTCCCGGCCCCCGGTTCTGAGCACGAGCAATCGGAATGGCTGCCGGTTCACAGCCGTCGGCGCCAGGCGCGCAGCCTCCAGCACCTGCTGTAATTTTTCCTCTTCCACCGGGTCGGGCTTGTAGGCGCGCACACTGTAGCGCGATTGTATCAGTTCCTTGAATTCCACTAGTGTCCTCCTTGGAAATTCTTCTCAAAGCAAGCAGAGTGGCGCGGTACTCTACGCACCGCCACGCACGTACCTCAAGGCAGATTCAGCCAATATCGCCGCGCCGATGGGCAGGCAATTTTCATCCAAGTCAAACTTTGGAGAATGGCCCTTCCGCTCGTCTCCCTCGATGCGACAGCCGAGGCGGAACATCGCGCCAGGCGCCATGGAGGTGAACACGGAAAAGTCCTCGGCCCCCATACCCTTGTCGCGAGGCTTGACAGATCCCTCCCCGAGCAAGTCTGTGGCAACCTGGCTGAGCAGGGCCACCACACGCTCGTCGTTGATCACCGGCCTCCCACCAACCTGTATCCGGAGATCGGTTTCCCCGCCCAGAGATCTTGCAGTCCCCAGGGCTCTCTCCATTTCGGCATGGAGCAGATCTTGCACCTCCGAACTCTCGTACCGTATGGTGCCGGATAGCTCTACCTCTTCCGGGATCACGTTGGCCGCCCGCCCGCCGTGAATGGACCCGACAGTGATCACGGCAGGGTCAAAGGGATTCACCCGGCGTGAGACAATGCCATGCAAGGCCAGGACAGCGTGTGCCGCCAGGTGGATGGGGTCCAGCCCTTTGTGGGGATAGGCTCCGTGCGCTCCCTGTCCACGGATGACTGCCCGGAAGCTGTCCACGCCAGCCGAGGCCGGGCCCGGCTCTAACGAGATCTCGCCGACGGGCGCGCCAGCATGGACGTGCAGAGCCAGCACGGCATCTACGCCATCCATCGCACCATCTTGCGCCATGCGCACCGCGCCGCTCTTCCCCTCCTCATCCGCGACCTCCTCCGCAGGCTGGAATAGAAAGCGAAGCGTACCGGGGAAGGTCTCCTGTGCAAGCAGGGTCGCCACACCCAGGGCAATCGCGGTATGGGCATCGTGCCCACAGGCATGCATCACGCCCGGGACCCGCGACGCGTAAGGCACCTCGTTCTCCTCGTGGATTGGAAGCGCGTCCATGTCGGCCCGGACGGCGACGACAGGAGATCCACTGCCGAGCTCGCCGATGACGCCGGTGCGTCCCACTCCGGTCCGCACTCGACAGCCCAACGAACGGAGCAGATCTGCGACCAGGGCCGCGGTGCGAGTCTCTTGGAATCCCAGTTCGGGATGCATGTGGATCTCCCGGCGCCAGGCTATCAATTGCTCTTGGAGTCCTC
>JBFFCR010000492.1:0-2871 GCA_041559855.1 Anaerolineae bacterium
GGTAGCGGCTGATCTCCTGTTCGGCATGGAAAAGGCATTGATGATGTTGGGCCTGGGGAAACACTTGGGCGATGAGCGGTCCGTAGTCCTGGCGCAGATCGGTGACCACCACGCGGGGGTAGTAGCCCTTGGTCCGCAAGGTCCACAGGAATGCCTGGGCACTCTGCTTGGTGTTGCGGGGGTAGATGGCGATGTGCAGCAGATCGTAGGTGTAGACGTCTACGGCCAGGTACACGTACATCCAGCGCCTCATCTTCGCCGCTGGTTTGTCATTTTTCGGCACCAGGACGTACTTCTCATCCACCCCGACCACACCGCTGGAGCGGACGACGCCAAAGAGGGCTGCTACCGGCAAGAGGTCGTGTCCCCAGGCGCTGACCCAGCGGTAGACGGTCATCTCGCTGACCTGCAAGGCCTGGCCCACGCGGCGGTAGGTGCTGTACCCCCAGGCGTAGGCTTGCACAGCCAAGAGATGCACTTCCAGCCGATGCCGGGAGTAGGGCACCAATCCCGGTGGCAAATGGGTGAAACTGCCCCGCGAGCAGGCCTGATTGCGGCAGTAGTGGCGATACACTGGCACTTCCTGTAGGTTACCCTCGACATCGTAAAACCTTTTCATGCGCGGCTTGCGACTTTTGCGCACGGTGTGCGTCGAGTTACACGCTGGGCAGTGGATGGTATCATCCTCGGCCACTTGCCAGGCACCAAAGAGGACCTGTTCCACCCGGAGCAGCCAGGGCACAGCCTTCAGCGGCGGGGGCGGCTCGGTCCCTGTTTCCTGGGCCAGGGCCTGCACGTCGGCGAAGGCGATCCGCTCCTCGTGGGGAAGGGTCTGGCCTGATTCCAGGCACTCCAGCAGGAGCTGAACCAGCCGGAGCAGTTCTTGCACCAGCCATTCCTCCTTGAGGTAGAAAGCGTTCCGCGTCCAATGATGACGCCGGACCAATTCCTGACGCAAGGTGGACCACCCGCTCTGTTCCATGGCCTGACGCACCTGGCGTTGGCTGATGGCTACCCCCTGGCTTTGCAGGTAGCGGTACACCTGTTCCTGGCTCCAGTGGGTAAAGGTTGCACACACGGTAGCCACCCGACGGACCAATTCGGGAGTCAGGATCTCTGGCGTGCAGCGGCTGAGCAACTCGGGCCAGGCGCCCCGCAGCCAGTAGCCCTCGACTCGGCTGATGTCCGGCTGAGGCAACCCGAACCATTGCGATACCTGCATCTGCCGCACAAAAGGCGTCCGCCCATCCCGTGTCTGTCGGCTGCCCCGCTGTTGGCTTGGGACGTCCAACAACCGCAGAAAGAGCATCAGCAGCCGCGCCCGGAAAGGATGATCCCCGGCCACGCGTAGCGAAAAGTGGCCGCATAGTGTCGCCTGGTAGCTCCCATTCTCCTGACGAGTCACCTCTACCCAGGGCTCCTCTCGGCCGCAAACCTGGCAGCCCAACCCGAGCAAAAGCCCGTGGGCTGGCCCGCGGGAAGCGATCTCTTCACCATCGACCGGCCTGACTTGGCGCAGGGCCAGGCCCAGGTACCCCACCAAGAGCAGCCGCTGTCCCTGCCACAACAACCAGCGCCCGCCTTGCCACACCGGCCACTGCCCCAGTTCTGGCCAGCCTGCCGCGACCGCCTGCCACAACCACAGAAGCCAGGGCCAGCCGATGAGGAGGACCGGACCCTGCCGTCCGCTGAGAGACCAAAGTACAGCCAACAGCAAGCTACGCAGAAGGGCTTGAGGCCAACTGCGGACCACGTACTGCCACAGACTGCGCAATCGGGCATGCACAGAAAGGGGAGAACGTCGCCTTTTCCGACAGGCAATGGTAGTGGCCAAGCCTGGTAGTCGCGGAGGAGTGGTGAGCCAACCAGCTTGGCTATCAGGCATCTGCCCAAGCAAGGCCAGGGTCAGGATGCTGACAAGCAGCAGGCCATGCCAGGGTTGGAGTTGTGCAAACGACGCTTTGGTGATATGCTTCATTCGGGCCATCTCGCTGGACGCGGTACTTTGTTCTCGCAAGTACAGTGTACCACATCTTGCGTTTTGGCCCACTTCCATTATGGGCAGCCGGCAGCCACCTTCTTCGGACTTCTACGAAACTTCCTATTCCTTTTCAGGCACTTTCTCCCTGTATTTATGTCCCCAACGTGAGACGCTTACCTGATTTAGAACCTGTTACCCGAGTGATCTTGAATGCTCGCATCCCTCTTGACAGCCTCACTACTTTGTGTTATCTAATGGGAGGAAGTTTGGCGCAGATTGCAGACCCTCTGGAACAGCAAGGAGGCAGAGATGCTGCTAGCCGGTGATATTGGCGGGACCAAGACCAACCTGGCCCTCTATGCGCGCGATAGCGGCTTGGTTTCTCAGGCACAGGCCACGTTCAAGAGCGCGGGCTATGATAGCCTAGAAACTGTGGTAAAGGAGTTCCTGATCACGACCGGGGCTGTGGTGGAGCAGGCCGTGTTCGGCGTGGCGGGGCCGGTGGTCGATAGGCAATCAGCCATCACCAACCTGCCATGGGTGATCCGCGAGGCGGAACTACAAGCAGCATTTGACCTTCAGCAAGTCAAGCTGCTAAACGACCTGGAGGCAACCGCCTATGGGGTTCCCCATCTCCCCCCGTCCGACCTGTTCCAACTGAACGACGCGCCGCCCCGAAGCGGCACCAAGGCAGTGGTGGCACCGGGAACAGGACTGGGCGAGGCTGTGCTGTTTTACCGGGACGGGTATCACCATGTCATCCCCTCAGAGGGGGGACATGCCAGCTTTGCGCCGACCAACCTGCTCGAGATCCGTTTACTGCGCTACCTGATGGGCAAGTTCGGGCACGTGAGCTTTGAGCGAGTCTGCTCCGGTCCTGGGATCCCCAA
>JBFFCR010000493.1:0-2869 GCA_041559855.1 Anaerolineae bacterium
CGCGAGCACGGCACCCTGTTCGTCTGCGACGAGGTTCAGGTTGGAATGGGTCGCACTGGTCGCTTCCTATGCTGTGAGCACTGGGATCTGGAGCCCGACATCGTCACCCTGTCCAAGTCGCTCAGCGGCGGCTATGTACCGGTGAGCGCGACGATCACGCGCCGCAGCATCCACGACAAGATGTTCAGCCGCCTCGACAGGTGCCAGGTGCACTCCACGACCTTTGGCCAGAACGACTTGGCCATGGCTGCGGGGCTGGCTACCCTCCACGTGCTGGACGAGGAGCGGCTGATCGAGCGTGCGGCGGCGACGGGACGCCGGCTACTCGACGGACTGGCTGCTTTGCGAGAACACCACGACATGATCGCCGACGTGCGGGGCAAAGGGCTGATGATCGGCATCGAGTTCAAACCTCCCAAGTCGCTCCGCTTGCGCGCCGCATGGACGGCCGCCGAGGCCGCACAGAAGGGCCTGTTCGCCCAGCTGGTGGTGATGGCGCTGATGCGCGACCACCGGATCCTGACGCAAGTGGGTGGCCCTGACGTCAACATCATCAAGCTGCTGCCGCCGCTGATCATCGGCGATGAAGAGGTGGGCGCCGTGCTCGCGGCCTTTGGCGCCGTCATGGAAGAGGCTGAACGCCTCCGGGGGCGTGTCTGGGGCCAGAGCGGGCAACTTGTCAAACACGCGCTCTCTCAATGAACCAGATGCATTCTGATGTCTGGACCCTGGCGGATGAGATAGGCCCGCGCGGCACCGGCACCCCGGGAGAGGAGGCCGCTGCCGAGTTCGTTGCCCGTCGCCTGTCGGCGTTGGGGCTGCAGGTGGAGCGAGAATCGTTCCGGGCGGTTGCCAGCCAGAACGCATTCCCGCTGGCCGCTGACCTTGTGGCGCTGATCGCCGTGGTAGTCTACAGCCTCGGCGGGACGACCGTCTGTCGCTGGCTCGGTGCGGCGCTCGCCCTGAGCACGGCGCCGCTGCTGTGGCAGGCCATCCGCACCTCCAACAGCCTGCTGCGCCCCTTGTTGCCTCAGGTCACCAGTCGAAACGTGATCGCACGCGTCCAGCCACAGGGCGACATCCGCCAGCGCGCTGTCCTCCTGGCTCACCTCGACACCAATCGCTGCCGGATCGCATGGCAGTCATCGGCGGTTCGTTTCGTGGAGCCGCTCACCCTTCTCACGCTGAGCATGTTGGCCGCACTTGGCCTGCTGTACCTGGCTGGCGCGCTCCTTGGCGGGCCGAGGTGGGTGCTGTGGATCTCCCTGGTACCGGTCGGGTATGTCCTCGGCACAGTCGTGACACTGTGGAAGGACGAGCGGACGCCCTACACCCCTGGCGCCCACGACAATGCCGCCAGTGTGGCCGTGGCGCTGGAGGTGGGAGCCCGCCTCGCGGCGCAGCCCCTGGACTGCACAGAAGTGTGGCTGGCCTTCACCGGCGCTGAGGAGACCGACCACGCCGGCCTGTATGCACTGCTGCGCAGAGGCAGTCCAAGCCTCCGCGACGCGCTGTTTGTCGGACTGGAGGGGCTGGGAAGTGGGGAGTTGGTCTATCTCACCCGTCAGGGGGTCTGCGCCCACTACAGGCCTGACCCCGAACTGCAGGCCCTGGCTGCAGAGCTCGCCGCCCAGCGCCCCGAACTCGAGGCTCGGGCAGCACAGATGATAATGGAAGACGAAGTGGGCACGCTGCGGCGTAGCGGGTATCGCGCCATCTGCCTTGCCGGTCGCGATCCGGAGAGTGGTACGCTGCCGCACTGGCACCGCCCTGACGACACGGCGGATACCGTCTCGGGTGAATTCATGGAGCGGGCTGCGGATCTGGTGGCGGCCCTGCTGGAGGCCTTGGACCGCCAGGCACTGAACGGACAGGAGGGACCATGAGGGCATTTGTGACGGGGGGCACCGGCTTTATCGGAGGGGCCGTGGTACAGCACCTATTGGAAGAGGGCGTCGAGGTGCGGGCGCTTGTGCGCCCCGGCAGCGACACCCGCCAACTGGATGGCCTGCCGGTTGAGAGGATCGAGGACGACCTGAGCGACCGCGAGAGCCTGCAGCGCGGCATCGCTGGCTGCCAGCGGGTGTTCCACGTTGCCGCCCTGTATAGCTACTGGGGGCACACGTGGGAGGACTTTAACCAGGCCAACGTGGAGGGCACGCGCCACGTGCTGGAAGCAGCCCGCCAGGAAAGCGTGGAGCGCGTGGTCTATACCAGCTCTATTGCCGCCCTCGGCCTGCATGCCGATCGCACGCCCGCCACCGAGGAGACGCCCAGCTCACTGGAGGATCGGATAGGGCCGTACCAGCGCAGCAAGTTCCTCGGCGAGGCTGTGGCCCGCGAATACGCCCTGCAGGGACTCCCGGTCGTCATTGTCAATCCCAGCACACCGGTGGGCGTGGGCGATCACAAGCCGACGCCGACCGGCCAGATCATCGTGGACTATCTCAATGGACGCATGTTCGCCTACGTAGACACGGGGCTCAACATCGTCTGCGTGGAGGACGTGGCGGCGGGCCACCTGCTGGCTGCCGAGCGAGGCCGCGTCGGCGAGCGGTACATCCTCGGCGGCGAGAACCTGACCCTCAAGCAGGTACTCGACCTGCTAGCAGAGATCAGCGGGCGGCCACCGGCCCGCTTTCGCATTCCCCATTCGGTGGCACAGGCATGGTCCTACGTGGACGTGGCGCTGGCCCGGCTGAACCCGCGCCGGGTGCCGGCAGCCACGCCAGAGAAGGTGCGCCTGTCGCGCCGGTACGAATTCTATGATCCGGGCAAGGCCGTGCGCGAGTTGGGCCTGCCTCAGACCCCCGCTCGCGAGGGGCTACGGAAAGCGGTAGAGTGGTATCTGGCCCACGGATATGCTCCG
>JBFFCR010000494.1:0-2856 GCA_041559855.1 Anaerolineae bacterium
CTTGCCATGAGCGAAGCGACCCACCGGAGTGAGTATACCATAGAAGCGGTCTTGTATCTAGCTTTCGAGTTGGGAGAGGTGAGCTGGAAGCTAGGATTCAGTCATGGGCTGGCCCAGAAGCCTCGGAGGAGGAAGATAGAAGCTCGGGATCTAATCGCGCTGGAGGAGGAGATCCACCTGGCGAAGAAGCGCTTTCGGCTCCCGGATGCCGCGGTGGTGAAGAGTTGCTATGAGGCGGGGCGAGAGGGATTTTGGCTGCATCGGTGCCTGGAGCAAGCGGGGGTCGAGAACCTGATCGTGGACTCGGCCAGCATCGAGGTGAACCGGCGTGCGAAGCGGGTGAAGACGGATCGAGTGGACGTGGAGAAGCTGCTCAATCAGCTGATACGGTATCACTGTGGTGAGGAGAAGGTGTGGAGCGTGGTACGGGTACCGAGTGTAGAAGCGGAGGACATACGGCATCTGCACCGGCAATTGGTGAGATTCAAGGAGGATCGGAAGCGACATCGATGCCGTATCGACGGGGTGCTGGCCAGCCAAGGGCTGAAGCTGCCTCTGTACGCTGACTTTCCGGTCCGGTTGGAGGCAGCGCGAATGTGGGATGGTAGGCCACTACCGCCGGGCGTGCGTGCTCGAGTGGAACGAGAGTATGCTGCTCTGCAACATGTGCAGGAACAGATCAAGCGACTGGAGCAGGAGCGCAAAGAGCTGATAGAGACATCGGAGGAGGCGAGTGTAGAGCAAGTGCGGCAGCTCATGAAACTGCGAGCCATTGGTCCGAACAGCGCTTGGCTCTTTGTCATGGAGTTCTTCAGTTGGCGGGAGTTTCGCAATCGGCGTGAGGTGGGCGCGTTGGCCGGGCTGACGCCGACTCCGTATCAGAGTGGGGAGGACTCCCAGGAACAGGGGATTGGCAAGGCTGGGAACCGCTGGGTGCGGGCTATGGCCATCGAGATTGCCTGGTGCTGGTTACGGTACCAGCCAGATAGCGAACTGACCCGTTGGTTCGATAGGAAGTTTGGGCACAGCAAACGGACGCGAAAGATCGGGGTTGTGGCCTTGGCCCGCAAGCTCCTGGTCGCGCTATGGCGCTACCTGGAGACAGGCGAGATCCCTGCCGGTGCGCAGCTGAAGCCGCAACTTGCTTGAAAGGAGCTACATCCAATCCGAGCTCGTCAGTCCTGAGTTGGTGTGAGCGTGTCGTTCTCGCCCCGGGTTTCCGAGGGAAACCGTTTCGTAGATGGAGCCGCTCACCAGGGGAGCTTACCAGAGCCTCTGAGCGAACACAGTATTAGGTGTCTGGCGCCTACGCGGTCAGCACGGATAGGAGGTCGTTCGAGGCAGCATCTGCCCAACGCCCAGGTGCGCTGCCAGCGAAAGGGACATGAGCGACGAGAGGCGGAGTTGGAAAAGGGGCTCGCATATTGCCCAGTTCCTGGGCGAAGCCAGCCGGACCTTGCGGTCTGGCAGTGCTCTGGCGTCTTCACACAAGGAACTTGACAAAAGCGATATCATAGGAGGGGCGACGCATCTCCACAGAGGCCTACCCTGGGCAGTGGTCTGGGACCTGAAGAAACGTTGTGCAGGCTGACGCTCGCCCGGGATGCGTCGCCCCTACAAGATCCGCGTAGTGTATGGTACGCCCATGACAATCTTGAGGGATGAAACGGTGAACGAGAGGATAACGGTCAATCCCAAGGTACATTTTGGCAAACCCTGTGTTGCAGACACGCGCATCACGGTGCAAAACGTGCTCGAGCTGGTCGGCGAAGGTCTCTCCTTTGAGGAAATCATCAAGAACTACTATCCAAATCTGGCAATCCAAGACATCCAGGCCTGCATCCAGGAAGGTGATGTTGCGGGGGAGCAATCCTGCGCGCAGAACTGACCTCACCGACGGGCATCAGTCGCGGCTCTCAACTCAAAACGATACTCGAAAGGAAATCGTGCCCCGACACAACCGCCACAGAGCGGTGTCGAATGCATGCCGGGCTGGGTATCATGCAGTAGCACGCCCACGCGAAAGCCAGTATATGCGGATGATGGCGACACTGTGTTATGTGGCCGCGCCCGACATCTCCAAACATGTACGGGATATTGTGCTCAGAATCGACCTGAAAAACCAGGTGCATCTGCTCTTGGCACTCCGGGCATCGCGGGTATTCAACGCCTTGCACCCAAGCAGGCCAGCCACCAAGTTTCTCACCGCCTGCCGGTCCATGCAGGTCTGATACCTGATCCCGTTCACTATCAGTCAAATGGACTCCCGTCAGCTCCCATTCTAGCCAGTGAGGATAGTCAACTGCCGAATGCCAACCCGTGATACGTTTCGGTGGGAATGAATCTTTTACCGGGGATGTTGTTATAGGGCTTGCGTCGATCGGTTCAATGATGCGTACCAGGCTTGCTCGAGAGAACGGGAAAAAGGCATCGCACTCGACTTCACACTCTTCATCCCAATTGGTGCAATAGAAGAGCTGCAGGATTCCGGCCGCAAGATACTCACGGGCTTTATCCGGCAATTCCTCTGAGTTGATCTGCACGAAAAGCTGCATTGGTTGGCCACAATTCCCACACTTGGGCCATTCTTGATGTGCGGGAATGAATGCGAGGCCCGAGAATTTCGAGTCCGACGGTGCTCCATCGCCATCGGCAACTTCTGGTATCCAAGCAACTTTCCTGTACGCAGCTACTTTGGCATGTATGGCCTCGTCTGTGGAAGCTGGCCCATTCGATACGTCTGGTCTCCTTGACCCCAAGAGCCGCCGAATTATGTCGATCACAGATTGCCTCCTATGATACCCATCGGATTACTCTATCGACCGCTTCCAGCAAAAACTCGGATCGCGCCAAGCA
>JBFFCR010000495.1:0-2832 GCA_041559855.1 Anaerolineae bacterium
GGTCATAGTAACGAGCGGTCTCCGAGTACACGGGTCCCCCTTTCGACTCCCCCGGGCGGTCCTGCATCCAGTCAGCATCCATTATAGTGCAACCTGGACGTCTTGGCAACGCCCATCCCCTCGGGGCTTTCGCAGCGATAGCATCAACTCACTCTGAGTGGTCTCTCAACTCAATAGTAGTAGCTTGTGGCGACGTGTTCTTGGAGAGGACAGGTCGCTTTGGTGTGCAATGAGAAGAGATTCCTCCTACACTATGGGCACCACATTCGTGGTCTTTGCAGACCGCCCAGCGAAAGGAGGAATCTCGTGGCTGAGTATACTCTCCATCAGTTGGTGTCGCAAGTCGGCGACAAGGGAGGCTCGGAGGACGTTGAGGACGAGTTGCGTCAACACGACGGGTTGGTGCACGCCGTCATTCGGCGTGAGGGGAGCGGCAGGCTGACCTACGAGGAAGCGCTGCAGGCTGGTCGTATCGGTCTGTGGCGAGCCATCAGAGGGTACGACCCAGAGCGAGGCACAGCCTTCTCGACCTATGCCTGGGTGGCTGTGCGGCGTCACATTCGACGTGCAGCTGGGCGGGCTGTGGACGACGGGGTGTGTGGGCTGGTCCCTGGGCCACTGCTGGGGGTGCCCGACCTGGACGAGTACGCGGATCGGGTCTTGGTCCGTAGGGCTTTGTCCCGGCTCCTCTCCCGACTTCCCGACCGCCTGCGTCGGGTGATTGGGGAGCGCTATGGTCTGGACGGAGAGCCCCGTCGTACGCTGCGACAACTGGGTGCCCAACTTGGTCTTTCCCACGAGCGGGTCCGCCAGCTTGAGCAAGACGCCCTGGCCTGGCTGCGTCATCCTGCACACTCTCTCCTCCTGCGCCAACGGTTGGGCAAGAACACAGTGGCTGATTACCGCCAAGCCCTGGCCGATAACGCCGCTCTGCGTCGGATGCGAAGGGGGAGACCGAAATGACCGAGCGGCAGAAACAGACCGCCATCCAGAAGCGTGCTCAGAACAAAGAAGCGCTTGTCCCCTTTGCACTCCGTAATCTTGAGTGGCGTTTGCCACTGCACTTCCCCCGAGACCCGGTGCTCCCTCCCTCTCCGAAGCCCAACTACCGGTCTCACTATCGCTACCTGGACGCTGAGGGGCTAGACGACCCACAGTGCTGGGAGACCTTCTCTTCCTTTGACCTTGCCCTGCGATTGATCGACTATGCCAACCTGGAACCCTTCCTGGCTGCCCACATCTATGTCCCTTCGGCCAAAGGACAGATCCCCTTCCATCCCGTGTCTATGTACCTGTTGCGCCTCTATCGCCGCGAGCACAACCTCTCCCGACCAGAGACCTTGCGCACACTGAAGAGCAAAGAGCGCACCGAGTTGCGTCGGCGCTTGGGCTTCGAAGAGGTCTTCCCCACTGAGTCCGGCCTCCGTTACTTCGAGGGGCAGATCACGCCCCAACTACAATGGGAGATCAATGCCCTGCTCGTCGATATGCTGTATCAGGCTGGTCTCCTGCCCACGCGCCCAGACGAGGCACAGAAGGTGACCCTCTCTTTCGATGGCATGCTCCACGAGGCGCGCTCACGGATGCGCTGTGCACACGCTCGTGAGCGCTGCTATCGGGAAGCGCCGCGGCCCTGCCCAGCGCGGGAGAAGAACAGGCGAGGGTGCGACTGTGCGACAGCACAGTGTGCTGCAATGTGCCGTTACGGTACGCCTCTCGACCCCCAAGCACGATTTGTCGTCTACACGGGCAACAACAAGCGCGCAACCGACAGCCCCAACACGCCAACCGAGAAGAAGGACAAGAAGTCGCCACGCAGTCGGTTCGTCTATGGGTACTACAGCTATGCCGGTCAGATCCTGGACGATGCGCTCGCTACCTACTGGACACTGCCCGCCACCTTTGGCACCGCCATCACCAGTGACCGAGACCTCTTCCCCGACAACTTTGCTGCCCTGCAATGCCGCTTCCCCTGGCTCAAGATCGATGCCGTCCTCGCCGACGCGGGTGCAGGCTACCAATGTTGTCTGGACCCAATCTGGGAGGCAGGTGCTTTGCGCCTGGTCGACATCCGTGCCGACAAGCGCGATACCGACCCGGAAACGCAGTTGGCGCGAGGGTACAATGACAAGGGCTATCCGCTCTGCCCTTTCGGCTATGTCTGTCATCCCAATGGACACGACTATCACCGCCGGTTGACCAAGTGGCGCTGTGCCAAGACGTGCCGCACTGACCCACAGTGTGCCCCACCCCAGTGCGACTATCTCCAGGCACACTACAAGCACGGCTATACCACCACGGTCGGCCGTACCCACGCCGATGGCTCCCTTCGCCTGGCTCGCGAAGTCCCCTACGGCAGCCCAGCCTGGAAGGAGCTCTACCATCGTCGCAACTGTGCCGAGAGTCGCAATAGCCTCCTCCAACGACTGGGCCTGAAGCACCTACCCGTGCACGGCTTGCCCCGCGCCTACTCAGAGGTCTTGCTCGCTGATTTCGTGGCCAACCAGCACACTTTGATCCGTCTCGTCCGCCAGGCAACTGCTCTCCTACCAGCGCAGCCTCCTTGAGAATAGCTTCTCAGGCTCGGTAGCTCGTTCGTATCCCATCTACTCTCCATTCGAGCATCTGCCGTAGCCTGTGGCCAATCAAGCCTGTGTCATACCTCAGTTGGGTACCGAACCATCTGGGCCGATACCCCCTGCCTGCGAACTGCGCCCAATCCCTCTCGCTCCTATCCAACCCCAGTCTGCCGCTCCCCCGCACCTCTGGTTCGCTATGCACAGGTATCCGCTGCGCGTCGCCACCTGACCCGCTGCGCATAACGCTCCCATA
>JBFFCR010000496.1:0-2789 GCA_041559855.1 Anaerolineae bacterium
TCAACAATCGCCCGCCGGTCGGCCCGTTCTCGGCCGCCAGCCGCTCGAACTCGAGCGCCGAGATCACGCCCGGGTAGCGGCCGTAGCCGAACTCGGGTTTGCGCCGGGCATCAAAGGGATCGTAGCCGGTGGCGATGATGAGCGCACCTACATCCAACGTGACCCTGTCCTCTTGCTGGCTGAAATCCACGGCGTCCTCCGGGCAGGCCAGGGCACAGGGCGGCCCGGCCTGGCAATCGCCCTCTGTGAGTTTCAGACAGTGATCGGGATCAACAGTGTAGGTTGCCGGCAGCGCCTCTGGGAAGGGCCGGTAGATGGCCGCCCGGCGGCCGAGACCCAACTGGAACTCGTCGCTGATCTGGCCCGCCAGAACGCAGGCCTCGGCGCACTTGCCGCACGATGTGCAGCGTTCTGCGTCGACAAAGCGCGGCTTGCGGCGGACCGTCGCTTGAAAGTTGCCGACATAGCCGCAGACCTCTTCAACCTCGCTGTAGGCCAGCACGTTCACGTTTGGATGGCCCATGGCGCGCTCCATCTCCGAGACGACCAGCGCTCCGGCATCCTCCATGCGTGGGAACGTCTTGTTGAGTTGGGCCATCCGCCCGCCGAGGCTGGGCTGGCGCTCGACCAGGAATACCTGGTAGCCAGCATCGGCGACGTTCAGTGCAGCCTCCAGCCCGGCGATCCCCCCGCCGATGACCAGCGCGGCGGGCGTGACGTCAACCTGCCGCTCCTCCAATGGCTCGAGCAGCGCTGCTTTGGCGACGGTGCCGGCGATCAGTTCCTTGGCCTTCTGCGTGCCGATCTTGCGGTCGGCGTGGACCCAGGACACCTGCTCGCGGATGTTGGCCATCTCAAAATAGTAGGGATTGACGCCTACCTCCTCGACGACGGTGCGGAACGTGGTTTCGTGCATGCGCGGCGAACAAGAGGCAACCACGACCCGGTTCAGGTTGTGGTCGCGGATGTCCTGCTGGATCATCTCCTGACCGGGGTCGGAGCACATATACATATAGTCGCGGGCTACGACTACGTGGGGCAGCGACCCTGCGTATTGGGCCACCTCCGCGGTGTCGACGGTCGCCGCAATATTGATCCCGCAATGGCATACGTACACGCCGATTCTGGATGCCATCCTGTTCTCTCCCTAACCAAGCTACCGGTGTCCTGTGCCGGACGACAACTCATAATAACGCAATAATCGTCTATAATCAGCAGAAATCAGGAGACCACTGGTGCATCTATATGGCCCGCGCAACCAGCTCCATGATGTCCATGACCTGGATCTGCTCGTCCAGGCCTAGGATCTTGACCGCATCCTCCAGGGTAAGCAAGCAGAAGGGACAGGCCACGGCCAACACGTCAGCGCCCAAGGCCACAGCATCTCGCACGCGCTGGTGTGCCAGTCTTTCCTCGATATTGGTGCCCTCGGCCCACATGCGGCCCCCACCGCCCTCGCAGCAGACGCTGCGTTCCCGCGAGCGGTCCAGGTCCTCGAACTCCACTCCTGGCAGGCTCCGCAGGATGTGGCGGGGTTCGTCATAGATCTGGTTATGCTTGCCCAGGAAGCAGGGGTCGTGGTAGGTGATCTTTTTGCCGAGTTCGTTGCGGAAGGCAAGTTTGCCCCCGTCAAGCAACTCGGTCAAGATCTGCGTGTAGTGCTGCACCGAGAAGGGCATCTCTCCGTACTCGTTCTTGAAGGTGTTGAAGCAGTGCGGCGATACGGTGACCATGCGCCGGGCCTTGAACTCCTTGGCCATTTCGTGAAATTCCTGGACCATCGACTCAAAGCCTTCGTTCTCGCCGATGCGCTTGATCTCGTTGCCGCAGCAAAACTCGTCCATGCCCATGGTGCCAAAGTCAATTCCTGCCTGCTGGAACACTGTCGCCAGGGTGCGGGTGACCGGTTGGACGCGGGGGTCGTAGGCCGGCGTACAGCCTACGTAATACAGCAGGTCGGTCTCGCCCTCGTCGAGGACGTTCTTGACCTCAAAGTCGAGCCCTTCCATCCACTGTTCCCGGTCCTCGGTGGCAAACCCCAGTGTGTTGCCTCGCGTGAAGGCGCTCATGAGCGCGTCGCGGACGCGCGGCGGAACCCCCTTGCCCTCCCCCACGATGTAACCGCGCAAGCCGATGATCACGTCGGCGGGCTTGATGTCCTTGGGGCAGCGGGTGGTGCAGGTCAGGCAGTTGGTGCAATCCCACAGCACCTCCATGCCGGTGAGCTCCATCTGGTCCTCGATCAGGGCCTCGTAGATGATACTACGGATGTTGAGAGCCGTCTTCATCGAGACCGGGCAGCCGCCGGTGCAGCGCCCGCACTGGATGCACTCCAAAAGGGTATAATCTCGAACGAAATCCCGGGTATCAACTTTCATGCTACCCCCTGGCTATTCCTCTCCCACTTGTAGCCTCGGCGGCGACGAGCCACAGGTTGCCCCGATCGCCACGTTGGCGCTAGTTATTCTATCGGTGGCCCGGTAGGGAGAGCTCTCCCACCGGGTGCGTTTGCCACAGCACAAGTCTCACAGAGTGAGGGTGCGCATCAGCCGCTGGCTCGGTGGGCCATGCGGCTGATGCGCAGGTCAGCGCGCCTATGCCATCATGGGCAAAAGATCGCCCCAGTCGTGAACTCATGCAATGGCACATCTCGTTGTACATCTGCGATGATGTCCTCTGAGGTCTGCTCTGACCCCTTGGCGTTCAGAACCTCTTGTCCTATTCTACGTCTTTGCTGGACAGGAACCGTGTCACCTTCGTCCCGCACACGGGGCAGGTGCCCTTTGCCA
>JBFFCR010000497.1:0-2782 GCA_041559855.1 Anaerolineae bacterium
CCGCGAAACGCGTGCTAGCTCGCGGAGGAGCAACTCGGGTCTCTGGGAGCCTTCCGGCGTGCCATCAGGCAGGTGCCAGAGGGCAGCCCAGTTCCAGGCCAGGTCGAACGACCCGTCGTTGAAAGGAAGCTGGTCCCAGCCGGTGTGATGGACAAAGCGCGCGGGTAGCTCCAATTCACTCCAGATACGCTCCACGGCAGCCAGCCGCTCATCGTGGTCATCTACTAGCGTTACATCCAGTCCCGCCTGAGCCAGCGCCACACTATTGATGCCCGAGACGCCAGCCATGCCAAAGAGCGGCGCTTCAAGCACCGACTCCAACCCGAATTCGTCGCGCAGCGCCAGCAAAAAGTCGTTGAGCACGAACCGCTCGTAGACCAGTCCCAGCCCCTCATTGTAGTCGCTGAGGTAGCGCTTCCAGGTAGTAGGTTCCGCCATATCGACACGTTCCACCGGGCAGGTTGGGGCTCACAGACGGCCCCCGATCCCGGTGATTATACCATCTTATAGGCATCGAAGCCAATTCCCCACGGCTTGTATTCTCCCTTGACAGCCGAGTAGAGACGCACTAGAACCTCGCGCTCGCCGCGGATTACAATCCGCGGCAGGCCGGGAACGCGAGCGTTCTCGCGAGTTTCTAGCCTCCGCCGGACTGTTGTCCAGCGGGAGCTTGTGCGGAGTTGCGACTTTGCAGCAGCCGTAGCCAATTCCCCCCAAACCCTTTACAGTGACCTACCTCTATGGTACAATGCGCCGCGAGGAAGCTATGAAGGTCTACGTCGGCAGCCTCGGCTGC
Organism: Anaerolineae bacterium; assembly: GCA_041559855.1. Lineage (GTDB taxonomy): Bacteria > Chloroflexota > Anaerolineae > JAAYZQ01 > JAAYZQ01 > JBFFCR01. The sequence continues at coordinate 797 of JBFFCR010000497.1, forward strand.
AAGCTCAATCAGAGCGAGATGGACACCTTGGCCGGGCGGCTTGCGGCAGCGGGGCATCAGATCGTCGCCGCCCCCGCCGAGGCCGACCTGTGCGTGCTCAACACCTGCGCTGTCACCCATGTCGCAGCTCAGAAATCACGGCAGGCGCTGCGCCGCCTGCACCGCGAGAACCCCACTGCCCGGTTGGTTGCCACAGGCTGCTATGCCCAGCTCACCCCGGAAGAGCTCGGCGAACTGCCCGGCGTCGTGCTTGTCGCCGGGAATCAGGACAAGGACCGCCTGGACAGGCTGTTGGGGGACAGTGTGATCGACTCGGCACGCCCCGCGGCCGTGTCAGGTACCCCTCGTCCGCGCACCCGCGCCCTGATCAAGATCCAGGATGGCTGTGACAACGCCTGCACCTATTGCATCATAAGGGTGGCGCGTGGACCCCAGCGCAGCCGGCCGGCCGGCGAGATCTTGGCCGAGGTACGGGCCCGGCTGGACGCAGGCCACCAGGAGATCGTTCTGACCGGCGTGCACATTGGCGCCTACGGGCGCGATGGGCAGCGCGAGCAGCCCGAGACTGACCTGTGGGCATTGGTCGCCCGGATCCTGGCGGAAACCGGTGTTCCACGGCTGCGGCTCTCCTCCATAGAGCCGTGGGATCTGTCCGAGCGGGCGTTTCAGCTTTGGAACGATCCGCGCCTCTGCCGCCACCTCCACTTGCCGTTGCAGAGCGGCTGCGATGCCACGCTGCAACGCATGGGCCGCCGCTACACCGCCGCGGAATTCGGCACGTGGGCGGCAGCCGCCAGGGCGGCCATACCCGATCTGGCCATAACCACCGACGTCATCGTGGGATTTCCCGGCGAGACCAATGACGAGTTCAACGCCAGCCTGGCCTTTGTGCAAGGCATGAGTTTCTCGCGCGTGCACGTGTTTCCCTATTCCCTGCGCGACGGAACGCCGGCAGCTCGGATGCAAGGGCAGGTGTCCGCACAGATCAAAGCAAAGCGGGCTCGCACGCTGCGTGCCGTGGCATCGTCCAGCCAGAGTGCCTTCAGCCAGAGTTTCGTCGGGCGAACCCTGGATGTTCTATGGGAGTCCTATCGAGAGGGGGGCGATGGCCCCGTATGGAGCGGGCTAACGGACAACTATCTGAGGGTGCACACCCGCAGTTCGGCGAGCCTCGCAAACAGACTGCTCCCCACGCGGATGGTGACCCTCAGCGGCAACAACCTGGTTGGGGAGCTTGAAACATAAAAGCGGGGGATGGGTTGAGGCCCATCCCCCGCCGTAGCTCTGTCGTCTACGCTACAGCGCGAGCTGGTTCTGCCGGCGCAATCGCCTCGGGAGGGAGCATTGCGCCCAAAAGGCGCTCGAAAGCCATCGTGTGGCTGCACACCCGGCGACTGGCGAAAAAGCCGCAGGTGCAACGCCAGGTACCGTGATCGTAGGAAATCGTATGCCGCGCGTTTGTCCCCTGGAATGTAGCTTGGAACTGCTCAAAGCAGATCCGCTCCGGCTCTTCGGCGTAAAAGCGTGCTTTCTGAATCTTGCCAATCATCCCTGAATCCATGGACACCTCCTCTCACTGGCTCCTGCTAACAAACCCTCTTCCGACAGTGCTTGGTGCATAAGCAGACGCCAGGGCGCATTCCTCCCTGGCGTCCGGGATCAAACCTCAACCTCAGTACCTGCTTTACCACGGGGCAAATCGCTACCCTCCCGTCTGGTGATCCCAGTATACCCCTTTTGGTTCGAATTGTCAACCCAGATGCCTGACCATTGTACGACGATCACCCTCCGCTTGCCTACCCGCCACCAGTCAGGTAGGGCATCTGTAGCCAGCTCGCGGCTGTACGTCCTTCTGGTTTCCATGGTCTCCCTCCAACAGTGGTATTGTACCCTAACTTCGCTTATCTTGGTATCCACTGATTCGGGGGAAGGTTGGATCCCGAACCGCAGCAGGACCTCCACTTCGTTCCGGTCCTGCTGCGGTTC
>JBFFCR010000498.1:0-2776 GCA_041559855.1 Anaerolineae bacterium
GCGCCTCGTGGTGGGAGGCACCGAGGCCAACGTCAGCCAGTTCCTCGATGTGCTGTCCAAGGCGGTGCAGGGCAAGGTCGTGGGTACCTTCACTGTGGATCCCGATGCCCCCATCGATGACGTACAGGCGCTCTCCATGGAGCTGATCGAGGAGGTGGCAAAAGAGCGAGAGACCGAGCTGGTCGGCGAGGCCGTGGCTGGGTCGAAGCGGGGGAGCGGAGGCGTGGTTGGGCTGGCGGATACGCTGGCCATGCTGCAGGAGCATCGAGCAGGCACGCTGCTGGTGGCTGCCGGTTACGAGGCATCGGGCTATCGCTGCCAGAGCTGCCGCTACGTGATGATCACGCCGCGCGACGAGTGCCCGCTGTGTGGCGGTACGGTAGAGGCCGTGGATGATTTGGTGGAGACGATGACGCACCGCGCGCTCGAGCAGGGCGTGGAGGTCGAGATCGTGCGCGGTAATGAAGAGCTGGAGGAGGCTGGCTCGGTGGGGGCGTTGCTGCGCTACTAGCCGGTCCGGGACGTCTGAGATCGAGGGCGCTGCACACGCAGCGCCCTTTTATGTCGTTTTGATGCGGTAAGGCCTGCCCTGCTACTTGATGGGTGGCAGCGCCGTCCAATCGTAGCCGATCTCTGGATCGTCGTGCGGTATGCGGAGCTCATCCGCCGGATCATACGTGCGCGATGTGATGTAAAAGAGGTGTGCAGGTCCGCTGACAGCCTTGCAGCCATGGGCAACGCCGGGCGGGATCTTGACCACGCGGGCGGGATGGTTGTCGCCGAGGAAAAACTCCATCAGCTGACCATCCGTGGGCGAGTTGGCTCTGGTATCATAGAGGGCCACTTTGAGCGTCCCAACGCCGACGTACCACCAGTCGACCTGACGTTGATGGACGTGCCATGCCTTGGCGGTCCCGGTGTGCATGAGGGAATGGCTCCACTGGCCGAATCCCTCTGGAAAGATGTCGTCGGTCATGCGGATGATCTCCCGGAAGAACCCGCGCTCGTCGGTATGGGTAACCAGTTCCTTGAAAATGACGCCGTCGATCATGTTTCCTCCACGGTGGGGCGAGAGTTTGCAGTACCTGTACACGGCTCAAACAGAGCCTGGATGACGGAGCCGGGCCTTTGGGCGATGCAATCAGCAGAAACCGGCTAAAGCCTTTACTCCTGAAGGTCGTCGCCACGCTCGGTGCACAGCGTATTCAAGACATCAGCTTCAGGATTGCACCAGGCTGCTCTACCAGAGCAACGTATCGATCATCATGCCCGCAAACAAGAGGGCGAGGTAGATGCTGGATAGCTTGAACATGAGCCAGGCGCTGCGCTCGGTGGGCCGCAGGAACAGGCGCGCATGCCCAATCAGGGAGACGATGCCACCGATGATGGCCAGGGCGAAGTACAGCGGACCGAATCCCCCGACGAAACCCAGCAACAGCGACTCGATCACCATCAAGACTACGCTCATGACGATGAGGTTGACAGCTCGCTGGAGGTGGGCCACTACGGGCAGCATGGGCACATTCGCCCTGGCATAGTCTTCGCGGTAGCGAATGGCCAGGTTCCAGATGTGGTTCGGCGTCCAGGTGATCACGAGCAAGCTGATGAGCACTGGCGTCCAGGTGACGTTGCCCTGCACAACGGCCCAGCCAAAGAGGGCGGGCATGCCGCCGCTGATAGAGCCCAGTAGAATGTTGGTGCAAGATCGCCGTTTGGCCAGCAGGCTATAAATCACGACGTTGTCAAACAGGCCCAGGAACATCCACGCCGCGGCGAGGGGGCCAAAGAGAAGAGAGACGCCCATGGCCAGCGCGGCGAGGAGGATGCCCCACACGAGCGCCTTTTCGGGCGGGTGGATCCGTTTGCCAGGCAGGGGCCGGGCCTTGGTGCGATCCATCAGGGCGTCGATGTCGCGGTCGATGTAGCAGGTCAGGGTGTCGGCGGCCGCGCAGCCAGCGGTGATGGCGATGAGGGCCAGTGCCCAATCCCCGAGCGATAGCCCGCCAACACCACCGGCGGCTATCATCGAACCAATACAGGTAAAGACCAGCAACGCTACTGTGCTGGGCTTGGTGACCTCGATATACAGTCCCAGCCTGGCTCGCCAGCGTCTTGCTTCCCTGGCCAGAAAGGATCGGGAGTCTGTGGTGGACCCGTCGAGCATGGTTGGTTGCCTCCTTAAGCTGGGCCATTATACTGGAAAAGCAGTGCCAGGTCAACTGGCGCACAAGGAACGATCTTTGGCGAGGGCGAGGCAATCTCCGGTTGCGTCGGCCGACCACTTGCTCGAGACCAGTTGCAGATTGCCACGGGGCCCAAAGGCGGGGCCCCTCGCAATGACCAGCTACTTTGTAGCGAAGCGATGACCGACTTTGCGACTGCTGTGGTCTAGCTCCGGTCTGTTCTTGACAAAGGGATCCGGGCTGTAGTAGAATGATCGAGCCTGAGTACAATTAGGCGCGCAATGAGGTGCAGTGAATAAGATACGTGTCCTGTTAGCGGATGATCACGCGATCGTGCGGGATGGTCTCCGGGCGCTGCTCGATGAGAGCGAGGACATCGAAGTAGTCGACGTGGCGTCGGATGGCATGGAAGCCGTGCAAAAGGCCCGCGAGCTCAAGCCCGACGTCATCGCTATGGATGTTGCCATGCCGCATCTAAACGGTATCGAGGCAACGCGCCGTGTGCTGCGGGATTGCCCCGACTGTCTTGTCCTGATTCTCAGTCGCCACGAGGACGCCGAGCACATGCTGGCCGCCATCGATGCTGGGGCGAC
>JBFFCR010000499.1:0-2773 GCA_041559855.1 Anaerolineae bacterium
GACAGATGTTAGCAAAGCAGATTGGCGTGGACCTGGGGACCGTGAATGTCTTGGTCTGGGTCAAGGGCAAAGGGATCATACTTCAAGAGCCTTCGGTGGTCGCCATAGCCACGGCCGACAACAAGATCGTGGCGGTCGGCACAGATGCCCGGGAGATGTTGGGCCGCACCCCGGAGACTATCGAGGTCGCCCGGCCGTTGCGCGACGGCGTCATTGCCGACTATGTGGTGACCGAGGCAATGCTTCGATACTTTATCGAAAGGGTCGCGGGCCGCTTTCGCCTCTTCAAACCCATGATCGCCATCAGCGTCCCGGTAGGGGTGACCAGCGTCGAGAGCCGCGCGGTGCACGATGCAGCCATCCAGGCAGGCGGGAAGGAAGCCTACCTGATCCCGGAACCGCTTGCCGCAGCTCTGGGCGCAGGCATGCCGGTAAACACCCCCACGGGCAACCTTGTGGTGGACATCGGCGGCGGCACCAGTGAGGCGGCCGTCATCTCGATGAACGGCATTGTCGAGTTCGCCTCCGTGCGCGTCGGCGGGAACCGGATCGACGAGGCAGTGATCACCTATGTCAAGCGCAAGTACAATCTCATGATCGGCGAGGCCACCGCGGAGGCCGTCAAGATCGGCATCGGCAGCGCGCTACCCCTGGAAGAAGAGATGAGCATGGAAGTCCGGGGACGGGATCAGGTGTCAGGCCTGCCCAAGACGATCCAGATCACGTCCGGCGAGGTCACCGAGGCCATCGCCGAGCCGCTGAGCTCCATCGTCGGCGTCGTCAAGAGCGTGCTGGAAAAGACGCCCCCAGAACTGGCATCTGACGTGATCGACCGTGGCATCGTCATGACCGGCGGCGGGGCCCTGCTCCGCAACTTTCACAAGCTCCTGACCAAAGAGACCGGCGTGCCCTGCTATGTCGCCGACAATCCCATGGCCTGCGTTGCCCTGGGAGCGGGCAAGGCGCTCCAGGATTATGACGTGATCAAGACCAGCCTCCCGGCCTACTAGGTGCAATATCCAGGCTGATGTTTTGAATGTGCTCTGCACACAACATGGCAACAAACTACAGGAGTAAAGGCTTTAGCCGGTTTCTGCTCATTGCAGACCGCTCCGGCTGAAGCCTCCACTCCAACCATCAGGTACGGGCATGCACTAGTGTACTGCCGCGTTGCGCTTACCCTAGCTTGCTGCGAGCGAGCGCACTTTGCGAGCAAAGCAGTCCCCACTTTTCAGAGATCGACTGCCTGATTGGCACAGACAGAAGACACAATAGCTTTCCCAAGAGTGTCACCCCGAAGGAGCGCAGCGACTGAGGGGTCTCTGAATCGATCCGAGCAGCACAGAAACGAGATGTTTTGCCTCGCTCAGCACCTCAGGAGCTCGCTTTTGGGACAGCCCTGTGCTGCTTCGCCATTCACCTTGCGCCAGGTCCACCCACCCCGCGCGGTCAGAGATAGAAGGTCATCCGCTGCAGGTGTGTCACCGGGTCTGTGTACTGCACGTGGACGCCTGGCGGCGTCGCCACCGTGATGGGCGCATAGTTCAAGATCGCCCTGACGCCACCCTTGACCAGGTTGTTTACCACCGCCTGGGCTGCCCCGGCTGGCACGGCGACGATGGCAATCATAATCCCCAGCTCCTGGAGCTTTTCGGGCATGCTGGCAACGTCACATATCTCGAACCTGCCCAAGCGGCGTCCGATCTTCTGCGGGCTGTTATCGAACACGCAAGCCACGCGGAACCCTCTCCCCTCAAAGCCGCTGTAGTGGGCAATGGCGTGTCCCAGATCGCCGGCCCCTACCAAGGCCATGTCCCACATCCTTTCCACCTGGAGGATGCGCTTGAGTTGCTCCCGCAGATGCGCGATGTCATAGCCCATTCCCTGCTTGCCAAACTCGCCAAAGTGGGAAAGGTCCTTGCGGATTTGGGCCGCACTGATGCCAAGTCGCTCCGCCAGGTCCGCCGAAGCGGTGACCTCCTGGCCCTCCCCTAACAGATGGGTCAGCGCGCGCAAGTAGATAGGCAAGCGCCCGATGACGATATCCGGCACGGGTCTACCTTCTTTCATCGCCGCCTCCATTCAGATGCTAAGGATTGTGAAACCTCGCACAGAGCACAGCCGGATGATAGCACAGTTTGGCGCCAGATGCAAGAACAGAGCGGACATACTCGGGGCGCCGTCAAAGTCCAGCTTGCGCATGGACTACAGTCCGGCGCAAAGGCAGTGCGCGCGTGCGCAAACCGCACGCCTGGCCCACCCCCAGCAGGAAAGAGGGCTGTCTTCGGATAGGCGGAGACCCATACTGTTCACGGCGTGTGGTTATCGTGCTTTGCAGGGCCCTGAGATATGCCGAGATTATGTCAATCCCGCCTCTTGGCGATTGCCACCGTGCGCCGCCTCCGGTGATATCGCTCGCCCCCCCTGTCATTTCGACCGCCTCCCCCTGTCATTTCGACCGCCTCCCCCCTGTCATTTCGACCACCTCCCCCTTGTCATTTCGACCGCCTCCCCCCTGTCATTTCGACCGTAGGGAGAAATCTTTCCGCAGGGAGAAGGCAAGATTCCTCACGTTCGTTCGGAATGACAGATCGGGCGCACTGATTGGCAGCCTACCAGCCCTGTCATTTCGACCGCCTCCCCCCTGTCATTTCGACCGTAGGGAGAAATCTTTCCGTAGGGAGAAGGCAAGATTCCTCACGTTCGTTCGGAATGACAGATCGGGCGCACTGATTGGCAGCCTACCAGCCCTGTCATTTCGACCGCCTCCCCC
>JBFFCR010000500.1:0-2762 GCA_041559855.1 Anaerolineae bacterium
CGCATGATCACATCTTGAAAGGATAGCGGTTTGGTCACGATTCTACTCCTGTACGTCTAAAAGGCTCGGCAGTCCGCCGCCTGAAGGCCTGACAGGGGCTGTCCCAATAGGCAGTCTCTGTCATGTTGAGCGAAGCGAAACATCTTGTTTCTGTGCCAATTGGACCGATTCAGAGACCTCTCAGTCGCTGCGCTCCTTCGAGGTGACACTTTTGGGACAGCCCCTAACACGACCGGGAGGGAACGAATACCCGCCGGACTTTTCATTCAGGACTCCTCGTCCCGGATGCGGGCCAGGTTCTCGGCCTGGCGCGCCAGATAGCGCTCCGTGTCGGCGCGGCCAAAGTCGACGCTGAAACGCTCCTCGGCCTTGTCCATGTTGGCTCTGAGCGCGTCCTCCAGATCGACGCCGCACTGGTAGGCCAGTTTGAAGAGAAAGGTGGTGGCGTCCGCCAGCTCTTCGGACAGCCGGGCACTGACCTCCGCGGCATCGGCGGCTTGGCGATAGCCCTCCACGTACTCTACCTCGCGCGCGATCTCGCCCACCTCCTCAATCAGGTGCATAAAGGTGTGAGACGGTGCGATCTTGTCCCAGCCGCGGACTCTGTCGTACCTCTGGAGCCAGGACTGATACTCGCGAATCTGCATTTCTACTCCACCCCCATCTGCCGCCGCAGTCGATGGAGAAAGTCCACCGACTTGAGCGTGCGCTCGAGGTGATAGGTGATATAGCCGTACATCACCCGCTCGACCTCCGCGTGGCTCGCCGGGCTGAGCCGCAACAGGCGGCAGGTGTCCCATTCACGCGTTTGCAGGAAGCGCAGCACCTTCAGGGCATTTACCGAGAGCTGTGTGGCCCCGACCCGGTTCCGCCCGCACTTGCCGCAGAGGATGCCTCCCTCGGCGGCGCTCATATAGCTCACCTCCGGCTCCAGCGGCTTTTTGCAGCCGACGCAGACAAAGAGCTGTGGTTGGTAGCCGGCCAAGCCCAGCAGGTGAAGCTCATAGTACCGAGCCACGAGGGCGAGGTCCTCCGCCTCGCACAGCCAGCCGTAGGTTTCTGCCAGCAGCCTGAAGAGGTGTCCATTTTCGTCCCTCTCGGCCGTGAACGCGTCGGCCAGTTCGGCCACATAGTAGGCATAGGTCGTGCGCAGCAGATCCTCGCGCAGCGGCAGGAACGGTTCCAGCGTCTCGGCCTGAGTGACAATGTCCAGGTCCCGCCCCACGGCCACCATGAACTGGCCGCGGCTGAACAGCTCCACGTGCCCGCTCTTGCGGCTGCTAGGCTTGCGCGCTCCCTTGGCTACAAGGCGGAGCTTGCCGCGGCCCGGCGTGAACACGGTGAGCAACCGGTCTGCCTCACCAAAGTCGCTCCGCCGGAGCACGATGGCCTCGGTCCGGTAGACCCGCTCGCGGTGCGACATGCCCAGCCCCATGACCTTGTCCTCTTCTCCAGTGAAAAAGGGGCCCGCCCCTCAGCCTGCCAGCAGCGGACCCCTCTCTGCGCTCGGTGCCAGCCGCTCAGTAATAGTCCTGGATACCAACTCCCATTTGCATGTTGGTGAGCACCGTGCCCACCAGCCGGGCATTGATCTGCTCCAAGCGGTGGACCGCCGTGCGGGCCTGCTCGCGGCGGGTCTTGCCCGCGCTGATGATCAGCAGCACCCCGTCGACCTTGGTCGCCAGAACAGCGGCGTCGGTCACTGCAACCACCGGTGGCGTATCGAAAAAGACCTGATCGGCCTCATTGGCCAGCACGGCGATCACCTCTTCCATCCGTCGCGAGCCCATGAGATCGGCCGGATTGGGCGGCAGAGGGCCGCTGGTAAGAACAAGCAACCCCTCGACGCCCGTCTCCCGCAATGGCGGCGAGGCCAGCGACGATTCATCCATCATCATAGTACTCAGCCCGGCCTCGTTCCCCAGCCCAAAGACGGTGTGCAGCGAGGGCCGGCGCAGGTCGGCATCCACCAACACGACCTTGCGCCCCGTCTGGGCGGAAACCACGCCCAGATTCGCCAACGTCGTGGATTTGCCCTCTCCCACGCCCGCCGAGGTGACGACGATCGTCTTGAGGGCTTGGTCCAGGCTGGCAAAGTCGAGGTTGGTCCTCAATGTGCGGTACGCCTCGCTGATGGGCGAACGCGGTTCTGAAACGGCGATCAGTTCGCTTTGCTTCTCATTCATAGTTGCCACTCTCACTCGCTGGTTAAATGTCAGCAGGTGCTTCGCAGCCGCTGGACGCTCACAACAGGGCAACGACCAGGGCACCCAGGGCGGCCCCGATCACCGCACCCGATAGAAACACAATCAGGATCCCCGGTTCAATCCAGGACGGCAACCCCCATTTCACGCGCGGCCCGCCCCTGGCGTCGCCCCCAGCCGGGATCGAGCCCAACGCCGGCGCGCCCACGACCTTTTCGACGTCGGCGACGGTGCGCAGGATATCAGATTGGAGCCATTCCAGGATGAACACAATCACCCCACCCACGATGGCACCAAAGACCGCGCCGGCTGCCATGTTGAAGGTCTTCTTGGGCGAGGCCAACGGCACATCACGAATGTCGTCGACCTTCTCCACATAGATCCGGTCGCGCTTGTCCTGTTCGGCATTCCACTGGCGCCGCTCTTCGACAAAGACATCAGCCAGCGTCTGGGCCATGAGCCTGGCTTCCTCGGGATCGTGGCTTTCGGCCTGGATCGTGATGCTCATGTTGGAGGAATCCGCGCTGACATCGAGATCAGCCAGAAACTCGTAGGTGC
>JBFFCR010000501.1:0-2719 GCA_041559855.1 Anaerolineae bacterium
GGGCATGGGAGACCACGGGACACAGGCACAAAAAATGCCCGTTCAGAGCTTCGTTCGGTCATCTGAACGGGCTTTGAGAAGTGGGCTGGGGCCTACCCGCACCAGTTGCCAGCTTCTCACCTATATAACGCCGCAGAGGGCAAAAAGGTTCACACTCTGACAAAAGATAGGCTATCCAAAACGGCGTCCTCTGTCATGTTGAGCGAAGCGAAACATCTCGTTTCTGTGCAACTTGCATCGATTCAGAGACCCCTCAGTCGCTACGCTCCTTCGGGGTGACACTTTTGGGACAACTTCTCATGATGCATGGGCCTGGCGCCCGCGTCAGAAGGTCGTCTGTTGTTGCGTCTGGTGGGCCAGGATGATGGCTTCGGCGACGTCCTTCATCGGTTTGCGGGTGTTCATACTCATCTTCTGAATCCGGCGAAACGCCTCTGCCTCTGTTAAGTCGTGAGAATCCATGAGAATCCCCTTGGCCCGATCCACAAACTTGCGGGTCTCCAGTGCCTCTTCCAGGTCCCCCACGTGCTTTTCCCCGGCCTGGAACTCGGCGAAACGCGCCAGCGCAACTTCGATGGCCGGAATCAGGTCGGCCTCGCGGAAAGGCTTGACCAGATAGCCCACAACCCCCGCCTCCCGGGCGCGCACAACCAATTCACGCTGGCTGTATGCCGTCAGTAGCAGCACGGGCGCAATCCTTTCCTCGGTCAGGATGCGCGCCGCATCGATGCCATCGTACTCTTCTCCCTCAAACTTGATATCCATGACGACGATATCGGGTCTCAGCTCCCGGGCCAGGTTGACCGCGCTCCGGCCATCTCCGACTTCGCCAATCACGAGATAGCCGAGGTTGGTCAACATCTCTCGCAGATCCATGCGAATGATAGATTCGTCGTCTGCAATGATCACGCGCGTCCGCTCTGCCATTATCTGCCTCCTTGGGTGTGTTTCGGGAATGTGACAATCGCTGAGACTCCCTTGTCTCGACTATGCAACTCAAAGCTACCCTTGAGATCTCCCTCCGCCAGGGCCTTGACAATCTGCAATCCGAGGCTGTCGCTCTGCCCCAGATCAAACTCATCGGGCAAGCCCACACCATCGTCGTCTACCGAGATGGTGATCTGCTCTCCATCGTCGCTCAGATTGACGGTGACGGTGCCGCCCTGCTGGCGATCGTAGCCATGCTCCAGCGCGTTCTGGAGCAATTCATTGATCACCAGGGCACAGACGGTAGCCGGCTGAGTGGGCAGGTAGATATTCGGGCCACGCAGATCCAGGCGGATTGCCCTTTCCCAGTCCAGAACCCCTTCCCGTACCTGCGTGATGATCCGCTGACTTACATCGCGGATGTTGATCACCCGTCCCTCCTGATGGGCCAGGAACTCGTGGATCACGGCCACACTCAGGATGCGACTGGTTCCCTCCTGCAATGCCCGCCGTACCTCGTCCGACTCTGCCCGCCGCGCCTGGAGCCGTAACAAGGAGGCAATAGTCTGCATATTGTTCTTGACACGATGGTGGATCTCCTGGATCATGGCAACCTTGACGCGCAGCTCATCCTCCCTGCGGCGGGCATCGGTCGCGTCATGGATGGTGACCAGCGCCCCCTCCAGCCGCCAGGAAGAACCGGCGCCGGGGAAAAGCTTGCGCACTCGCCTGCCGGGAGAAAAGAACGGGATCGCCTTTTTGATCCAGACCAGCCCGCCAACCTGCATTTCGCCCTCGATGCAAGCCTGCTGTTCCATGGCTTCTCGCACCACAGTGAGATCATCCAGATCCAGATCTTCCGCTCGGCGCTTTCGCAGATCGCCGCCGTACCCTAGCTTGCGGTAGAGGTTGGTGGCAATGCCGCTGATGTACTGGATCCGGTTCTGGGTATCCAACACCATCACGCCATCATGCTCGGCGAACGGGGACAAGTGCTCGGCGCCAACGAGTGCCCCTGCGAGTACCGTCTGTTGAAACTGCTTCAGGGTCCGCTGGAAGACGTTGCTGCGCCGCCGGTGTCGCACTCGCTCGATCAGGTTGGTTTCGACACAGACAGCGGCGATCACGCGCCCATCGACCGCGCGGAGTGGGTAGGTTTCCTGCACGATCGGTGCAGCTTTCCCGGGAGAGTCATGCCCGCCGATCACGCGGCGGATCTCCATGTGTCCTTGCCGCCCTTCCACCAGAGCGCGGAGCACAGCCGGTTCATCGAGTGAGCTCACCTGCCGCTCCACCTGCGGTTCGTCGTAGATAGGCAGGATGGAGTGAGGACTCGCCTGAGCAGCCAACATGGCCCTGTCGGACGCACAGCGGCAGTACATGAGCACATCCGCGCGACTCAGATCGGCCAGAATGCCCAGATCAGCCTCGAGCTTTTGCAGAAAGGCTATGTCCTGTTCCTGCAAGCCTGCACAGGTTTGAACAACACTGTTCATCCGTTTCTCAACCCCGAGAAAGCGCCAGCCAGGTCTCGTCCAAGACGAAGATGACTGCATCACTCTTTGACGGCGCCTCTTGTCCATGGGCCGCGCGCTGCGAAGCCCGATATAAACGAATGGCCGACAGTAGCAAACCGTCGACCATCCTCTTCCTGGTCGGGGCGGCCCGATTTGAACGGGCGGCCACTTGAACCCCATTCAAGTGCGCTACCGGACTGCGCTACGCCCCGCTGAACGACGGCAAGATTATAGCCCAAGTCGACAGATTTGGCAAACGCAGCTCTGCGCCGGAA
>JBFFCR010000502.1:0-2716 GCA_041559855.1 Anaerolineae bacterium
CCAATCTGGTTCCCTGGCAGTTGCTTTCTCAGGCGACGGGTGCCAGGCTCGAATTCATTGGGTTGGACGCTGACGGGCGCCTGGAGTTGGGTGATCTGGATGCACTTCTGGATCGGTACGGATCGCGCGTGAAGCTTGTTGGCATAAGTGGTATGTCCAACGTGCTGGGGACGATCAACCCCGTAGGCGAGCTGGCGGCGCGTGTGCACGCGGCTGGGGCGCTGCTGCTGGTGGATGGAGCGCAAAGCGTTCCGCATCTAGCCGTCGATGTGCGTGCCATAGGGGCCGACCTGCTTGCGTTCTCCGGGCACAAGATGCTGGGGCCAACGGGGATCGGCGTGTTGTGGGGCCGCAAGGAGATCTTGGAGGCAATGCCGCCTTTTCTTGGCGGCGGCGACATGATCAAGAGCGTGCACCTGCGCGAGAGCGAGTGGAATGACATCCCGCACAAGTTCGAGGCGGGCACGCCGAACATGGCCCAGGCGATCGGCCTGGGTGTGGCAGTGGATTACCTCAGCGGGTTGGGCATGGAGAACGTGCATGCCCATGAGCAGGCAATGGTAGCCTACGCGCTGGAACGCCTGGTGGAGGTGCCGAACCTGCGCATCTATGGGCCTCCCGCCGCCGAGCGCGGTGGTGTCGTCACTTTCAACCTGATGCGCAATGGCGAGCTGCTGATCCATCCGCACGATCTGGCGAGCATCCTCGATCGGGAGGGGATCGCCATCCGTGCCGGGCACCATTGCGCTCAGCCACTCATGGAGCATTATGGCGTACCGGCGACGGCGCGGGCCAGCTTTTACGTCTACAACACCGAGTCTGAAGTAGATGCCCTGGTCGAGGCGCTGGTCAAGGCGCAAACGATTTTCGGACTGGTTTAGCGGGGGCAGAGCGTGAGGTACAAGTGGCTGCTGTTTGACGCAGATGGGACGCTGTTCGACTTTGACAAGGTTGAGGAGCGGGCGCTGCTGAATACGTTCGCGGCGCTCGGGCACGAGTGCGATGCGCGGTGCGCCGAGATCTATCGGGAGATCGACAGGGAAATCTGGATGGACTTTGAAAACGGAAGGATATCGCAGGAGAACTTGAGAACAAAGAGATTCGAGTTATTATTCGATGCCATTGGCATCGATTGTGATGCTGTTGAGTTTAGCCGCAGGTATCTGGCTGAACTGGCTTGTGGATCGGATCTGATCGATGGCGCGGAGGATCTGCTCAAGAGCTTGCATGGGCGAGTGGGTCTCATCCTCATCACCAACGGGCTGGCGGACGTGCAGAGGCCTCGCTTCGCTCGCTCCACCCTGATGCCCTACTTCTCTGATGTTGTCATTTCTGAAGAGGTCGGGGTTGCCAAGCCTGACCCCAAGATCTTTGACGTTGCGTTCGCCAAGATGGGCTTTCCCGAGAGGGAAGATGTTCTGATTGTCGGCGACAGCCTCACCTCTGATATCCGAGGCGGCAATAACTATGGCATTGACACCTGCTGGTTCAATCCTGCAGGAAGACGGCGAGTGGATGGTGTGGGGATTCACTACGAAATCGGCGCGCTGAGGGAGCTCTTGCCGTTGGTGGAGGGCGATCACGCAAGCAAGAGGGCACAGAGTGAAATCGAAAGAGGTTGATGGCTATCTGGCGAGACTGGGTACGCAGAGCCTGGTGGAATTGGGAAGGGCAAATGAGTGAAGAACAGAGTCTCTCGACTGAGGGAGAAACAGGCACGGAAAAGGCTACACTAGGGGGTGGCTGTTTCTGGTGCCTGGAGGCGGTGTTCGAACAACTGAAAGACGTGATCCGGGTGGAATCGGGCTATGCCGGCGGCGACGTGCCCAATCCCACGTACGAACAGGTCTGCACGGGGCGCACTGGGCACGCCGAGGTGGTCCAAGTCACCTTTGATCCCCGCGAGCTCACGTACGAACAGCTATTGGAGATCTTTTTCACCTTTCACGATCCGACAACCCTCAACCGGCAGGGGGCGGACGTTGGCACCCAATACCGTTCGGTGATTGTCACCCACAGCGAGGAGCAACGGGCGGTGGCAGAGTTGGTGATCGACAGGATCGAGCGTGAGGGGATCTGGGATGATCCCATCGTAACCCAGGTCACACGGCTGGATGCCTTCTACAAGGCTGAGGACTATCACCGAGCATACTATCAGCGCAACCGTGGACAGCCCTACTGCCAGGTGGTGATCGCGCCCAAGGTTGCCAAGTTACGCAGGCGGTACGCGGACAAACTGCGGCAGCCTTAGCTAAGCCTGCGTGGCGGTGGCCGGCGCTGCGCGTGGAGTCGCGGAGAGACAGGAATCATGGATGACTTTTACCGGGAAGAGATTCTGGAGCACTATACGCATCCACACCATTATGGCACGCTGGAACATGCCGACATCAGTCACGAGGAGAACAATCCCTTGTGCGGCGACAGGATCCGGTTCGACATTCGACTCGATGACGATGGTCAGACCGTGAAGGATGTGCGCTTTTCCGGAGTTGGCTGCGCTATCAGCAAAGCGTCGGCCTCTATGCTTAGCGATCTGCTCATCGGGCAGACTCTGGACGAGATCAAGGCGCTGACCAACGACGACGTGCTGGAGGAGCTAGGCATTGATCTGGGGCCGGTGCGGCTCAAATGCGCTTTGCTGCCCCTAAAGGTGGTCAAGGTTGGGGCCTATGGTCTGGCTGGCGACTCTGTGGGTGTCGTAGAAGAGGACGAGGAA
>JBFFCR010000503.1:0-2709 GCA_041559855.1 Anaerolineae bacterium
GGCGTCGAGGATGTCGCCGACGCCGCTTTCCTCCTCAACCTGCTCATCTACGAACCACTGCAGAACGCTCAGGCTGGCATAGTCGTTCTCCTCGGTCGCCAGGGCGTACAGCTTGTGGATCCGGCCCGTGATGTACTGCTCATGGGCTAGCGTCTTTTCAAAGACATCCACCGGGCCTGCGTACTCAGCCTGGGGCTGAGCGAGAGCTTGGAGCACCACGCGGCCACCGCGCTCGTGGACATAGTCGTAGAATTTCATGGCATGTTCCAGCTCTTCGTTGCTCTGTGCCCGCATCCATTGGGCAAAGCCCCGCAGATTGATCGATTCACAGTAGGCAGCCATCCCAAGGTAGATATACGCAGAGGCTAGCTCCTCTTTGATCTGCTCGTTCAGGGCATCCTGCATTTTTTTGCTCAGTTTCATCACTTTCTCCTTTTCTTGTTTTCGCGGGATCTTTCTAGGCCTTCATCGAGCCGGTGCGCGGCTCGGCGAACCAATGTCCCTATTTATGATTTACTTGATAACTATAGCATGGAAGCCGGGTCATGTCAAAACGGCGATTGCCGATGGCGGACAGCCATTGCTTCAGGTGCCTGTCCACGGGCTAACACCCTGCAGCCACCGGGTGGGCATGAGCACCAGCCATAGCAGCAGCATGAACACCAGATCCACAGCCAGCGTCAACCCGAATGCCGTCGCCAGGTACCCCGCGACTGCATTCACACCGTCCACCAGCGCAGGCGAGATCCCGCGTACGCCGCTGACCAGCAGCATCACCGCCGTTATGACTCCCAAAAAGATGAGGACGGGCCGGATCGTTGCCATGTCGGACTCACTGGGTAGCATGGCGTTCGACACGGAAAAGATCAGGTACAGCCACAGCCAGAAATCGCCCACCTGGGCCATCTGTGCCACCGCGTCAAAGAATCCTGCCGCTCCCTGGCCTGCCACAGCGCTGGCGAGTTCGCTGATTCCCAGCACCAGGTTGCCAATGAGCAGGATCACGGCGGAGCCACCCAACAACGGAGCCACACCGATGAGGCTGGCCCGGACGGCGTCCACCTTGCCTACCCTCACCGAACCCAACGAGACCCGCTTGCTCCGTCCCGTGCGCGCCGGCCCCAGCGACGGCGCGCTGACCCGGACGCCCAGCAGCTTTGCCATCAGCCAGTGGCTCAGCTCGTGGATCACCACACCAGGCAGGACGACGACAAAGTAGAGGATCAGCGCCACGTCCGGGTCGTCCACCAGGCGCATGCTCAACTCCTGCAGCGTGCGCGTGATCCGGCGCTTCATCCAGAGCAGTGCCAACAGCGTCGCCACCAGGGCCATCAGTGGCGTCCACGTGCCAAACGTGCCTGTCACGACGCCTCCCCACAGAGGGTGATCGAGACCACCTCGGGCGGGCACAGGAACCGGGCACGGGGCGTACCGAACCCCTCCATGCCCAGCCCCCGGCTCACATAGAGCGTAGTGTTGCCCTCGCGATACAGACCTGCCTCGTAGCGCTTCCAGTGCTGCGAGCTGGTGAGAATAGCCCCGAATCCAGGCAGCCGGCACTGCCCCCCGTGGGTATGTCCTGCCAGGTATAGGTCCACGCCAAGCGCGGCAGCCTGGGGCATCAGGTCTGGCGTGTGATAGAGGAGCAACGATAACCGATCCGCGGGCAATGCAGCCAGCAGCGCGCGCAGCTTTGTGCCCGCGACGGCTAGGTCGCGCGTGCATGATAGACCCACCACCCACAGCCGTCGATCAGCTCCGTCCTCCGCCTCTCCCGCAACTCTGCCTGCTGGCACCTGGGCGATGCCTTCCTCCAGCACCACGATCCCTAGCTCGTCGAGCATCGGCCGCAGCAGATGGGGTAGGTCTACCTCGATCGTGCCCCACACTGCATAGATGCCCAACGGGGCATGCAACTGCCCCAGCAGGGTGCGCAGCTCGGACAGCGCCTCCGCGTCGGTGTGATAGGAAGTACTCATCAAGTCCCCGGTGAGGACGATCAGGTCAGGCTCCAGCCCGGCGACGAGCGCCGGCAGGTTGCGCTCCCGGCGCGTGAGACGCTCCACGTGCAGGTCCGAGATCTGCACGATGCGCAGGCGCAGCCCAGAATTGAGGAGTTTGGGGCTAGAGACCTCGAGGTGGGTTACCTCTACGCGAAAGGGTTCGACCAGCGTGGCATACGCTGCCAGCCCGAGGACAAGAAGCTGAACCAGTGCCAGGGCAACCAGTGCCGGCAATGGCTGCCACACGGTCAGGGCTGCTGCAAGCACAGCAAGGATCCAGCGCAGCAAGGTCAGCGCGATGAGGGGAAACTGTACGGCCCCAAACGACATGCCGAGACGCGGCAATAGCGCCAGCAGGCCCCAATCAGCGGCGGCAAAGAGCAGCATACCCAGCCCGACAGCCCTGCCCCAGGTAGCTCCCGCCAGGACCTCGGTCCAGACCAGGCCCGAAATCGCCGCCAGCGCCAGAGGGATGAGTGCCACCTGCCAGGGTGCCCACCTGCCCGGCTTTTCCGTGAGCAGCAGCAGTGTGTGAAACGGGTTCTCTACCAATCCTCTCACAGCAGCGCATTATACCACCCCTCACTGAGGGGGACAACTGCGCTCTGATCGGGGGATAGGGTTGCCGCAAAATCGTCATTGTGAAGCAGCGAAGCGCTATCCTCTCCCTCGTGAGAGGCACAATCTCCAATTCGGCAGAAGGGGA
>JBFFCR010000504.1:0-2708 GCA_041559855.1 Anaerolineae bacterium
GGTATTTGAAGTAATTCGATTCTCTGCCTGAAATCGATTCCCAACCGGTACCAAAGCTGTACACCGGTGTGCTCGGCATATTCCGGTTCCCGGGGAGATTCTCCTTGGGGAGCCTTCTCGGCTGTGGTGGCTCTGCACCACAGCCGGTTTTCGTCCAGACAGGTTTCATGAGCAGATGACGGGCAAGATCACGGCGCTGGAGTTCCAGAAAAAGAATCCAGACCGGGTAAACGTCTTCCTTGATGGCAAGTTCGCATTTGGGCT
Source organism: Anaerolineae bacterium (assembly GCA_041559855.1). Lineage (GTDB taxonomy): Bacteria > Chloroflexota > Anaerolineae > JAAYZQ01 > JAAYZQ01 > JBFFCR01. The sequence continues at coordinate 265 of JBFFCR010000504.1, forward strand.
GCCAGCCATCATCGCGGCCCGCCTGAAGCCGGGCCAGCTACTGGCAGATGCCGAGGTTCAGGCTCTGCAGGCCGAGGGTAGCATCGAGACCGCCTACGATAGGACGCTGAACTACCTATCCTACCGGCCGCGCAGCCTTGCCGAAGTGGTCCGCTATCTGCAAAAGCGTGACCTGCCAGAGGGTCAGATAGAAGCCGTCATCGAGCGGCTGGAGAGAGCCGGATTGCTGGATGACGAGGCGTTCGCTCGCTATTGGGTCGAAAACCGCGAGCGGCACCGGCCCAAGGGGTTACGCGCCCTGCGATATGAATTGCGGGAAAAGGGCATAGGCAACGAAACCATCGACCGTGTGCTCGTCTCAGTGGACGTGTCCGAAGGCGCCTATCGAAGCGCGGAGCGCAAAGCTCGGCAACTGGCGCACCTGGACGAGCAGTCGTTTACAAGGAAGATCGTCGAGTACCTCGCGCGGCGAGGATTCGACTACGAGGCGGCACGGGAGGCTGCCAGGCGCCATCGGGCCGAGTTGGCAGCAGACGATTGAATGCCCGTGTTATCCTGGTTGCGTGGCTCCCGAACAGGGCGCCCGTTCACATACTGAACTGAGATGGAAAGGACAAAGGCGATATGCAAGTGTTGATAGCAGTCATAGCGGCCATAGTTGGTCTCGCCCTCGGCGCGGCAGGGGGATACTACTTTTTCCGATACCAGAGCCAGATGCGCATCGAAAGTGCCGAGAATCAAGCGGGGCGCATCTTGTCAGATGCCGAAAAGGAGGCCAAAGAAAAGCTCTACCAGGCTCAGGAAGAAGCCATAGAGCGGAGGAACCAGGTCGAACAAGAGGTCAAGGCGCGCGAGCGAGAGCTGCGACAGGAGGACGATCGCCTGCAGCAGCGGCGGTCCCGCCTCGATGAACGGGTTGAGCAACTGGAAAGCCGGGAACGCCGGCTGAGCCAGCAACAGAGCTCCCTGGACAAGCGGCAGAACCAATTGCAGCAGCTTGAACACGAGCGCATGCAGGAGCTGGAGCGGGTGGCAAGCATGAGCCAGGATGAGGCGAAGGAACTCCTGTTGCAGACAGTCGAGCAGGACGCGCGGCAGGATATGGCCCGGCTCATCCGTGAGGTGGAGGCAGAGGCCAAAGAAGAGGGAGAAAAGAGAGCCCGCAAGATCGTAACCGTTGCTGTCCAGCGGATCGCTTCTGATCAGGTATCCGAGATCGCCATATCCACCGTACCGCTTCCCAGCGATGACATGAAAGGACGCATTATCGGTCGCCAGGGACGCAACATCCGCGCGCTGGAGAGCGCAACGGGGGTTGACCTGGTGGTGGACGACACGCCAGAAGCGGTGCTTCTCTCCTGCTTTGACCCCGTCCGCCGCGAGGTGGCCCGGGTCGCCTTGACCAGACTGATCACGGACGGCCGGATCCACCCGGCGCGCATCGAAAAGGTGGTGGCGACTGCCCGCGAAGAGGTAAACCAGATCATCCGAGAGGCCGGCGAGCAAGCCGCCATCGATGCAGGGGTGCCCGGCCTGCACCCGGAGATTATCAAGCTATTGGGCCGTCTCAAGTTCCGGACCAGCTACGGGCAGAACCAGCTGGCCCACTCGGTCGAAACGGCACACCTCGCCAACATACTGGCTGCAGAGCTGGGAGCCAACGCCCAGATCGCCAAAGCCGGAGCACTGCTTCACGACCTGGGCAAGGCGGTCGATCACGAAGTGGATGGTCCTCACGCCCTCATCGGAGCCGACCTCGCCAAGCGCTACCGCGTACAGCCCGCGGTAATCGACTGCATCGCCGCCCACCACGGCGAAGCCGAGGGCGAGTCCCTTGAGGCCATCATCGTCGAAGCTGCCGACGCGATCTCTGGGGCGCGTCCGGGGGCCCGGCGAGAGTCGCTGGAAAACTACGTCAAGCGCATCAAGGCCCTGGAAGAGGTTGCCACCTCCTTCGATGGCGTTGCTGAATCATACGCCATCCAGGCCGGACGAGAGATCCGGATCATCGTCAAGCCGGAGCAAATCGATGACCTTGCAGCCATTGAGCTTTCGAAGAACATAGCCAAGTCTGTGGAGGACAACCTGCAATATCCGGGCCAGATCAAGGTCACTGTCATCCGCGAGACGCGGGCTGTGGACTTTGCCAAGTAGGAACTTGCCTCTCCGTATCCCAGGTTCGGGCCGCGGCAGGCAGTAGCCACAGGGTGTGGCACAAACTCAAAGGATCGGACTTCCACCCGGCAAAGGCGCCGGCCGTTGTGACTGGCTGCTCCTATCCGGAACACGGCCAGTCCACAGGGGGCAGGCGCGCGGGGGGGGCCTGGCAGCCTCTCAGAACACTCTGCCGTTCACGAGTTGACATAGGGGCTTGCTTTTCTGAACAGCATCGTGTAGAATGGTTGTAGTGTACTCCAGCCGAGGCTCCTCGACTGGCAAAATAA
>JBFFCR010000505.1:0-2697 GCA_041559855.1 Anaerolineae bacterium
CTCGGCGACAATCTCTCCCAGGATGGCCGCTTGATAGCCGGAACCGGTGCCGATCTCTAGCACGCGATCGGTGCTTTTCGGTTGAAGAAGCTCGGTCATCAGAGCAACAATATAGGACTGTGAGATCGTCTGGCCGTAGCCGATGGGCAGGGGTCGATCGGCGTAGGACTGGGACTTGAATTCCTCCGGCACGAACTCGTGGCGAGGCACGCGCTCCATTGCCGCCAACACGTCCAGATCGGTCACGCCCCGGCGACGGATCTGGCCATCTACCATGCTCATTCTCTCCTCCAGCCGTTCGTCGCTCCGTATGGGTCGCTCGTCAGCCTGAGCTGGTTCCTCATCGGTCGGGGTTGTCTGCTCGCTGCTCTCTGGTCGCACCGTTGCTGTGGGCTGTGGTTCGCTGGTGGACACGAGGAACAGGACGAGAACAACGGCGCTCAAGGCTACCGCCAGGCCGATCACAATCGTACGATTACGGCGCCCCTTCTCCATACGCAGATCCCCTGCAAGTCCTGGAGCATGTCGCGCCTGCCAGGCAACCGTGTATCAGTGGCTCAGCTTGAACCGCTCGAGTCACAACCTCCAGGACGGATCAATGCTGCCCAAGAACCCGCATGGCCGAACAGTAAAGGCCATCGTCCGGTACGATCTCGCTTACATCTGCATTGTATCACGTTATGGATCGAATTTCAAGCCCTTGCTCAGCAACCTTGTCCATTATGTAGAGTGAAGCCCAGACTGCGGGCTGAGGACCTTGCGGTACCAGTCCAAGGCTCAGCAAGAAAACCAAAGGTGTCTTTCCGACCGAAATGAGGTATAATGACTTTGGAGGAGGAACCCGATGGAGATCACCATTGCCCTGGCTCAGATGAGCGTGGCTCTTGGAAGACCACAGGAGAATCAGAGGCTTGCGCAGGAACTGGCCACCCAGGTTGCCGCGCAAGAGGCCGTGCTATTGCTGCTTCCTGAATTGTGGGCCACCGGATACGATCTCGAGCGGAGCCACGAGCACGCATCTCCTCTGGATAGTGGGCATTTCGCGTGGATGGCCGAACTGGCCCAGACACATCGCATCTACGTGGCAGGCACAGCCCTGGAGGCCAATCCCGATGGTCGTCCCTTCAACACAGCTGCGCTCTACGGTCCAGATGGCAAGCGCGTGGGCACCTATCGCAAGGTGCATCTCTGGGCCCCCCTTGGCGAGGTCGAAAGAATGACGCCAGGCGATGCCCTGCCAGCCTTCGATCTGCCCTGGGGGCGCGTGGCGATGGCAATCTGCTACGACCTGCGCTTCCCTGAACTGTGGCGCCGTCTTGCCGACGCTGGCGCACAGCTGATTCTGATCCCCGCCGAGTGGCCCGTCCACAGGGTGGAGCACTGGCAGCTCCTGCTACGGGCACGGGCTGTGGAGAACCAACTCTTTGTGGCAGGCTGCAACAGGGCTGGCGCCGGTGCCGATGGCGAGTTCGGCGGGCACTCGGCAGTCGTGGATCCCTGGGCGCGCGTGCTGGTGGAGGGGGCCTCCGAACCAGGTCTGTTTGTAACCACGATACGGATGGACGAGGTCGGACAAGCTCGCCAGATGTTCCCCTTCCTGGCCGACCGCCGCCCGGACGTATACGAGCGGCAGCGCAGAGGCGCGCAGTAGCCATGCCACCAAGGAGGTATCATGTACGACCACGAGACTTACCTTTCCCCGCTCACCTGGCGCTATGGGTCGGAAGAGATGCGAGCCATCTGGAGTGAGAGGCAAAAGCGCCTTCTGTGGAGGCGTATCTGGGTAGCTCTGGCCGAGGCCCAGGCCGATCTGGGATTGGTCGCACCTGAACAGGTGGCTGACCTGCGAGCCCATGCCGCAGACGTGGACGTGGACCGCGCTCACGAGATCGAGAACATGGTCAAGCACGATCTGATGGCCGAGATCAAGGCCTTTGCCGAGCAGTGTCCGGTCGGCGGCGGGATCATCCACCTGGGGGCGACCAGCACCGACATCGAGGACAATGCCGATGCCCTGCGCGTGCGCAGCGCATTGGATCTGCTGCTGCCTCGCCTGCGTTCCTTGTTATCCGACCTTGCGAACCAGATCGAGATGCACGCCGATCAGGACTGTATGGCCTACACACATCTGCAGCCAGCCGAGCCGACGACAGTGGGCTACCGGCTGTCACAGTATGGCATCGACCTTCTTACTGATCTCGAAGAGCTGCAGCGTGTTCGTGAGCAGGTACGGGGCAAGGGATTCAAGGGAGCCACAGGTACCTCGGCTGCCTATACGCAATTGCTTTCCTCGCCCCAGCGAGGGTCAAGTCCCGTCGAAGCCAGCGACCTTGAGAGCCGGGTGATGGAACGTCTGGGACTGGAAGCCTTTCCCGTGGCAACGCAGACCTACCCGCGCAAACAGGATTGGTTGGTGCTGAACGCCCTGGCCGGACTGGCCGGCTCCCTCTACAGGTTTGCCTTTGACCTGCGCATCCTGCAGGCACAGCCCTTTGGAGAGTGGAGTGAGCCGTTTGGCCAGCACCAAGTCGGCTCGTCGGCGATGCCCTTCAAGCGTAATCCGGTCAATGCTGAGAACATCAATAGCCTGGCGCGGTTCGTCGCTGCCTTGCCGCGTGTGGCATGGGATAATGCAGCCCATTCACTGCTAGAGAGGACACTGGACGACTCGGGCAACCGGCGCCTGATTCTGCCGCA
>JBFFCR010000506.1:0-2691 GCA_041559855.1 Anaerolineae bacterium
CTGGTCATCCCTCCTGGGTTTGCCGACACGCTTAATGGCGGCCACCCGGCACACGTGCAGGCGATAGTGGACGGCACCGACCCCTTTGCCGGATCGCAGATTGTCAGCTCGCTGACCTCACGCTCGGCGGTCTTTGCCGCTAGCACAAGCGGACCAAAGCCAGCTATCCAGGTCCAGTTGGTGGAGGTGCGCGCACAGGCCTGGTACAACGCCGCGCTCAAGTCCATGAATAGCATGGTTCCCGGGCTGCTGGCCATCGTTCTGATCATGCCTACCATGGCCCTCGCCCTGGCGCTGACCCGGGAGAAAGAGACCGGCACGTTGGAAGGGCTGATCGCCACGCCGGTATCGCGCATAGAGTACCTGATGGGCAAGCTCCTGGCCTACATTGCCGCGGGCCTGGTTAGCGCGGTCCTGGCACTGCTCGTGGCTGTGTTTTGGTTCAAGGTTCCCTTTCGCGGCAACCTGGCGGTCTTTTTGCTGTTGACGGCAGACTATTTCCTTGCATGCATGGGAGCGACGGTCGTGATTGCCGAATTCGTCAAGAGCCAGCAGACGGCCATGTTTATCGTGCTGATCATCTTTATCGTGCCCAGCTTTTTTCTCGCAGGTATGCTCAGCCCTGTCAGCACTGCATCTCTCGGTTCCATGCTCGCATCCTATGCCCTGCCCGCCACCCACTTTGTCGAGATCAACCGCAGCTTGTTCCTCAAGGGCCTGGGGCTGGACCAGATGCTCCGGCCCGCTCTGATTTTACTGGGCATGGGACTGGGCGCGTTGGCAATAGGGCTCTTCAAGTTCAGGAAAAAGCTGGGGTAAGCCACTGCGCGCAAGCGGGTGCTCGACCATGATACTTCGCATCGGCAACCTGATCATCAAAGATCTGATCCAGTTCGGTCGCGACCGGCTACTGACGCTATTCATCCTCCTCGTTCCAGCTCTGCAGCTCCTCCTGCTGGCCCAAGCCATCGAGCGGGGCGTCAACGAACAACCTGTCGCCATCCTCGATCTCGATCGCAGCTACCAAAGCCGCCGGTTGATCGCGAACCTGGACAATACAGAGGAATTGCGGGTGCGGTTTTACGTGGACAGCCCGGACGAGATGCGCCGCCTGCTGGACGAAGGCAAGGCCCGCCTCTCGGTCGTGATCCCGGCTGGCTTTGCCCGCGATCTGGCCAGACCTGGGTCTTTGCCGTCGATCCAGGTGATCGCCGACGCAACCAACACCCTGGCAGCCTCAATCACCATGAGCGCCGCAACCGGCGTGGTGAACCGCTTTTCGGCGGATCTTGCCAGCAGCCGCGGCATCCTCGTGCCAGAACTGATCGATTTTCGTACCAACGTGCGCTTTAACCCAACCATGGATGTGCGCGACTACTCGATCCCCGCCCAACTGGGTTTCATCACCTACCAGGTGACCCTAGCTGTGGCGGCACTGGGCGTGGCCCGCGAACGCGAACTGGGCACGCTGGAGCAGTTGATGGTCACACCGTTGCGCGGCTTCGAACTGACTCTGGGCAAGGGAATCCCTGCCATCGCCATCGGGGGCGTGAATTTCGCCGTGATGTGGTTGATCAGTCTGACCATCTTCCAGGTGCCAATGCGTGGATCAGCCCTGTTGCTGGTTGCCCTGACCCTGCTGTTCATCACGGCCGAGGTTGGCTGGGGTCTGGTGATATCGTCCGTCTCGCGCACGCTGCAGCAGGCCATTCTCTTTGTGTTTGTTCAGGCAATGACGGACATGACCTTCGCGGGGTTCATGGTGCCGGTGAAGAACATGCCCCCTCTTCTGCAGGCTATATCCCACGTTGTCCCGCTACAGCACTATCTGTCGATCGTGCGCGGCATCATGCTAAGAGGAGCCGGGCTGGCCGAGCTCCGCACCCATGTCGTGGCCCTGATCCTGCTGTGCGTGGGGATCTGGTTGCTGGCGCTGCGCAGCGTATCCCGCAGATTGGACTAGCGCAGAGAGGAACGCTCGGCCAAAGCTGCGCCTACTCTATCCAACCGCGTGCCCGCTCAACAGCGCGCTGCCATCCTGCGTAGAGAGCGTCCCGCTGCTCCCGGGCCATGGTGGGCACGAACTCGGCATCGACTTGCCACTGGGTAGCGATCTCTTCCAACCCGGACCAATACCCCACCGCAAGACCGGCTAGATAGGCCGCGCCGAGGGCTGTCGTCTCTGTCACTGCAGGCCTTTGGACCGGCACGCCGAGCAGGTCAGCCTGAAGCTGCATCAGCAAACTGTTGCCCGCCGCGCCACCATCGGCCCGCAGGGCCTCCAGGTGGATGCCCGACTCGGCCGCCATCACCTCGAGCACATCGCGACTCTGGAAGCAGATGGCTTCCAGCGCGGCGCGGGCCACGTGGCGCCGGTCGGTTCCCCTGGTCAGGCCGACGATAGCGCCCCGGGCATAGGAATCCCAGTAGGGCGCCCCCAGCCCGACGAACGCGGGCACAAAGTAGACGCCGCCGGTGTCACCCACCTCGCCAGCCAGTGCCTCGGTCTCGGCAGCGTGGTCGATGATGCCCAGCCCATCACGCAGCCACTGGATCGCCGCCCCAGCAATGAATACACTCCCCTCCAGAGCATAGGTAACCTCGGCGTCCTGGCCCAGTTGCCAGGCGATCGTGGTCAGCAGTCCACGCTCCGAGGCGACTGCCTGCCCTCCCGTGTTGAGGAGAAGAAAA
>JBFFCR010000507.1:0-2684 GCA_041559855.1 Anaerolineae bacterium
CCTACGGACGTAACAACGACCCCTACAGCAGCGACGCCATCCGACACGCCTACTGCACCGGCTCCGACCCCGCGCCCGACCGTATCGACGGCCATGGCCTCGCCTGACTATGGTATCCAGGCGTTCCTCTGGTGGCGACCTGAGGTGGCTCACCGCGACCTGGGCCTGGTCCGTGATGCGGGCTTTACCTGGGTGAAGCAGTGGTTTGCCTGGCGAGACATCGAAGGCTCGGGCAAAGGCAAGTATGACTGGTCTACAGCCGACCGGATCGTTGACGGCGCAGAGGAATTCGGCCTGAAGCTGATCGCCCGAGTGGATCACGAGCCGACGTGGGCTGGGCCGCCGCCAGACAACATTGACGCGTTCTGCGACTTTTTGTCCGCGATGGCCACCCGATATCGGGGACGGATCCAGGCATACCAGATATGGAACGAGCCGAACCTGGCCCGCGAGTGGGGCGACAAGCCGCCCAATGCCGCCGAGTACACACGGATGCTCAGGAGGGCGTACCAGGCCATCAAGCAGGCCGATCCGAATGCCCTGGTGATCAGCGCCGGCATGGCGCCCACCACCGAGTGGAGCCAGCGTGCCGTGCCCGATACCAAGTTCATCCAGGCCATGTACGACGCGGGGGCCAAGCCCTATTTTGACCTGCTGGGCGCGCATGGCGCCGGATACAAGGCCCCGCCGGAAATGGACCCTGCCCTGGTTGCCACCGATCCCAACTACTACAACTATGGCGACGTGAACTGCCCGGGCGATGCATGCCGCATCTACTGCTTCCGTCACGTGGAGGACCTGCGGCAGATCATGGTCAACAATGGCGATGCCAACAAGCGCGTAGTGGTCCTGGAATTCGGGTGGACGCGCGACGAGCGCCCCGATAGTCCCTATGCCTGGCACCGTGTCGAGGACCAGTTTGTGCAGGGAGAGTATATGGTACGCGCCTACCAGTATGCCAAGGAACACTGGCAGCCCTGGATTGCCGTGATGAGCCTGATCTACCTGCCCGATGCAGAGTGGACCCAGGATGACGAGCAGTACTGGTGGTCGGTCATTGAGCCGAGCCCCACCGAGCTCCGGCTCATGGCGCCATACGTCCTGCTCTGTCTGTACCTGCGGGAGGAACAGGGCATGGATCGCTGCCCGTACGCGCCCTGATTGCGCGCAGGGTTTCTAGATCGCAAAATGGCCACCGGGCACCCCGGTGGCCATTCAATTTGCAGGTATGCGCTTAATAGGTGCGCTGCCAATCAATGCGGAAGCCGTTCGCCTCTTCAGGATTCCACTGTACCTGGACCTGTGAACTGATCTGAGTACCAGCTGCATCCACGATAATGACGTACCAGGTCACCTGATCTCGGCCGACAGGGATGTTGTATTGGCCCAGTTCTGCACCGCCCTTGGTCAAGGCGATCGCAGGCGGAGTCCACTCGTTAGAAGCCTGCACGCTGACGCCTTCCAATCCGTTACCGGCAGCGTCTTTCACAGTGCCATAGAGGTAACAGCAGATCTGATAGGCGGGATCTGGCGCCGGCGGGCCGGCAAGGCGGAACTGGTAAGCCGGTGCGGGATTGGGTGTCGGCGGTTGGACCACTGCCGCAGGTGTGTTCGTCGGCTGGGCGGGCGGCGCTGTTGGGGGCGGCGGTGTCGCGGTAGCCGGCACAGAGCTGGTAGCTACTGCACCAGATGTGGCCGTCATCTCGACCACCGGCGATGGAATCATAATGGAAGTGGGCGTCGACGTAGGCGCCGGACGGGTAGGCGTGCGGCTGGGGAGGGCAGCCTGCGTATTGGCGGCCGCCGCCTGCTGCGTGCGCAGCGCCTCTCTGCTCGACATAAAGCCAGTGACCGCGACGTACAGCCCCAATATGATGACCAGCAATACGACCAGGAAACCGAGAGAATATCCCTTGTTCATTGGATAACCATAACCATTAGTTCGACTCAACGCGTTGCCTGGGTTGCCCTATCCGGGATCCGGGCAGCAGTGAGCAGATTATACTCGAAAAGCTGCCGGACGGCAAGCGGCAGCGGAGCATCGGGCGGGGCCACCAACGCTGCAGCGATGTGTGGAGGTGTCCCGCAGCCCCATCCTCTGTCATGCTCGGCGCAGCCGAACAATGTGTTTCTATTCCTTCTGGTAGAGTCAGGGAGGTGCCAGTTGCCAGGCTATCTTGTTGCGGGTCTCTGGATCGTACCGGCGGTCTCTGCCGCGTATAGCGCCGCGCCCAGGGCGCCGACGGTTTGAGGTTCGTCGGGTACGGTTAGGGGTAGGCCCAGAGCCTCGGAGAAGAGTTCTTGCAGGCACTGGTTGTGTGCCACTCCGCCGGCAAAGATGAATCGCTCGGCAACACCCGTGCGGCGGATCATGCTCCCGACCCGATCCACGATGGCTTGATGCAGGCCCAGAGCTACCCGGTGACTGTCAGCTCCGCGGGCGATCAACGACACAACTTCGGATTCGGCAAAGACTGTGCACATGCTAGAGATGCGTATCGAGCGTTCGCCGGCCTCAAGGGCATGGGGACCGAACTCGTCTACTGACATGCCGAGCGCGTGGGCCATGTTCTCCAGAAAGCGACCTGTTCCGGCTGCGCAACGATCGTTCATCTCAAAGCGAAGCACCTTCCCGCTTGGTCCTATACGGATCACCTTGCTGTCTTGCCCTCCGATGTCCAATA
>JBFFCR010000508.1:0-2677 GCA_041559855.1 Anaerolineae bacterium
AACGCCTCCTGAGTAGAATGAGCACAAGGCTATTCTACCGGTTCCAACAGGAGGTCGTCCCATGCTCACTCGTGTTTTACACAATAATCCTGAGCTGTGCACATTTTTCGGGCAACCAGATCTAGAACTGAGCAGACCACAACTCCGGCATGTGGCCAACGTGCCCGATGGGCTTCTGGTAACCGACGCACCCAAGACGTTGGCCGAGATCCAGCGGCAATTCGTGAGCTATGTCGACCCATCCAACATCGCCGACACCTTCCGCATTGCTCCCTGGACGGCGGAGGACCTGCGCAACCCAGTGACTCATCTGCTGATGGAGACTGCACTGCTCCTGAGAGAAGCAGCCTAGCCAAGACTTCCCTACCTAACCCGTGCCCGGTTCAGCCGTCCCTTTCTCCCTGCAAGACGACGGCAGCTCAGCCATGCTCAGATGGGAGAATCTCTCGACTGTCTATGCCCAACTCATGACGGTTTTCGCCAATGTCCAGCCTTGGGGGCTTTTGCATCCAGGTCGGCTACGGTCTCAACTGCCTCAAGCTCAAGGTCTTGCGGGTGCTGTCCTCAGCCCTCGGGCCGACACATTCGAGCCGGTGGTCTCCCACTAGCCATCACGAGTGTGGTTCACGGCGATTGGCTTCGGCAGACCCTGGGCGCCGTGCTGGGGCTTGCCGCGGGCCGCGGTTTGTGATATACTAAAGCCACGATGCACCCTCGGATGTGTGCGACAGGTGGCATGGCGCGCCACGGGACAGCACGAGTATCGGCACACGACCAGGGAGGGCATCATGGTTGATGAATCCGAGCGGTACGATCTGCAGGCTATCCGCGAGCTTCTCCTCGATGCATTCAACGCCGAGGACCTCCACGGGCTCTTCTTCTTTTCCCAGAACGAGGTATTACAGAAGGTCCCCGACGAGTTCGCCAAGGGGGACAGCCTGCCGGCCATGGTGCGCAAAGCGGTGCGCTATTGCAGGTCGCGGCACGTCCTCGGCGAGATGCTGGCTGAGGTCAAGGCAGCGAATCCCAACGCCTACGAGCAATACGCAAGCAAGCTTAGGAGCTCCCCTGCTCCGCCGCCTCACCAACCGCCAGTTGCTGTACCTGCTTCTGACACGAGGCCTACGCAGGTGCCGGGACGCATTCCTGTCTGGGGCCTGGTTGCGGCACTGGCCGTGGTCGTGGCGGCGTTGGCCGTCGTGCTGGTCCTCCTGCTACGCGAGCCCGGACCGGTGTCGAAAATCTCGGAACCCACATCCACTCACACACCGACCGATACGCCCACGTACACATTCACCTCCACACCGACCGGGACGCCCACGCCCACACTCACCCCCTCGCCAACCGGAACTCTCACATCCACATTCACCTCCACACCATCCGAGACGCCCACATTCACTCCCACACCATCAGAGACGCCCACGTTCACCCCCACGCCATACATCGACGTGGAAGCCAGTCCGCCCCAGATCGAGGAAGGAAGCTGCACTCGACTCCGCTGGGACATACAGAATGTCGAAGTGGTTTACCTGGACAATTATGTCGTGGCCCGAGAAGGAGAGCAGCAAGTCTGCCCCACCAAGGACACTACGTACACATGGCGCATTGTGAGATTCGACGGGAGTGAGCTACTTGAGCGCGAGACTGTCCAGGTCATCCCATTGGGATCGATTATTGCTCACTACGTGGGCACCTGGGTCGGACAGCAGAGCAGTTCAGATACTGTATCGTATGCCCTGGTCCGACTGATGATCAGCGAGGGCACCACCGACCAAGCCGGAATCCTCAGCGCTTGCAGGAGCGACCCAGATGCAGGTCCAATACTCCTGGGGCCGGTTGATGCGGAGATAGCCGATCGCGAACTGGTCACGAAGAAGGCGTTTTTCCTTGATGTACAGCGGACGTGGACGCTTCGGGTAACGCGATCTGCTAGCGGTCTACAGGCCATCGTCAAGGAGTGTCTGGCCAAATACTGCTACACAGAGACTTTCGAGCTGGAGAAGGCGACCGGTATGTTGTCACCGTGTACAGCTGGATGGGCTCCTACCCCTACCCCCTGAGCTCAGTCAACCATCCTCCGCGGCGAGACCGTCACCGAAGGGGAGGCGGAAGCGGCTGCTGGCTAGCGACGAGAGGAGAATACAGACCCCAAGGTTTCGGCAATCCTTGGGGTCTTACTCGTGCCTACAGCGCATGCGCGGGGGCGCCGGGGCGCAGCCGATCCTCGGCCCACCGGACCGGGTTGTCCCGGATATAGGCGCGGATGCGATGCAGCGACTGGTCGTTGCGGATGATATGCTCCCAATAGTTGCGCTGCCAGAACGGGGCACCGGGCGTGGCACGCAGTTGGTTGATGTGCCTCGTCGTCACCGATTTGAAGTTCCCGACGATGGCCGCCAGCGAGCCCGGTCGCAGTAGGGGCCCCTACCCGTGATCATGATGATCCCGTTAGGGAAGACCCAAAGGGTTTTGGAAACCCTTTGGGTCTGTCAACGCCTTTGACTCAGAACCACCGCGCTTGCAGCACCTCCAGGGTGCCGTCCTCGCGCATCGCCAGCAGCGCTTCGTCGATCTTTTCCAGGAGCAGCCAGCTATCGGGCCGCACGGGGATGACATAGTTCACGTCGTGGATCGGCTCGCCCACGAACCGCAGCCCACTACACTCGCCGGTGTACTC
>JBFFCR010000509.1:0-2667 GCA_041559855.1 Anaerolineae bacterium
GCGCAGATGACATTCTGTCATAAGTCCTCTGGAGGTGGCTCGCCTATCCACTCTGCGATGCGAGGAGGCAAGGCTCCGTGCTCCTCACGATAGTGCTCGAGGAAAGCCTGGGTAGTCAGCATGTCCATCAAGCGGCGCAGGCCGCGGGTCAGCACGATCTTGCCTGGCGGATTGTCCTTGCGCTCTGCCCATCCGCCCAAGCGGGCTAGTAGGCGCACCTCTTCCCACTCCAGGGTGACGCCCAGCTCATAGAGAAAGCCAGCAGCCACCCAAGCCAGGGCCAGGAGAGTGCGGATTCCTTCCAGATCCAGCAGTTGCACTTCCTCCCAGCCCAGGACTCCCTTGGTGAACTTGAAGCTGTCTTCCACGGCCCAACGTTGGCGATACATGCGAAAGATGCGCACGGCGCTCTCTGCATCCTCCACCGGCCAGTCGGTGATCAACAGCCAGGGTTTCAAGGTAGAGCGCAGGATTTCTACCTCAACAAGCCAGATGTCCTTGCAGACTTCCTGCCCATCCCCTTCACGCCGCACATGGGTATCGTAAGTCAGACGCAATGGACAAGACCGGATCTCGACTGTTACCCTTTGTCGCTTCTCTTTCGTCTGCCGCCCGCGTCGCACCACCATCTCTGTTTGGGCGCTGGCCATCGGACGCAGATGTCGCTGGGCGGCAACCAAATCTCCTTCCATCCATTCCTCATCGACGGTCTGATATTCTACCAACCGCTCATTATGGAAGAGGCGACACACCACATGTTCTTCCTGCTCCCAGATCGTGCGCCAGACGGCCACATCATCGAAGCCGCGATCCACGATCCAGCTTACCGCCATGCGTTCCTTCAGAGAATGCACAGCTTGACTGACTGTCTTCAGCCCGCGCTGCACTTCCAGCGGCTCGCTATCAAAGTCCTCCGCCACACTGGAGAACAGCCGGTGATACAGAATGCCCCGCCTGCCTGGCGTCACGCCCAACACATTCAAGGTTCGATAGCCAGGCACCAGCTTACCGCTCAGGTCTTTCACCTGCATCAGATCCGGCATCTCACTGGCATAGGGCTTACGCAAGTCCGATGGGTCCGCAATTAGCCATAGCTCATCTGTCTCCGACTCAGCCAGTTGTGCCACTCCGCGCTCACAAAGCGCTGCTGTCAAATGCTCTGCATCTACCTGGGAACGCTTGGTACTCTTCCCTTTGGCGAATCGGATGACTCGCTGAGCGCCTTCTCTGACCATCGACAGCTCTGCAGAGTGAGCTGCAATCTGCTGACATACCAGGCTGCCTGCATTGATGATTCCTCGCACAATCTCGCCCATGGTCCTACCGGTGCGTCTGTCGCCGATCAAACTGTCAAAGTGCCTCAGATACTCTGCAAGCGGGCCTTGCCCAGCCATTTCCTGTGCCATGAACGGAATACCTCCTGAGAGCGGTTTGTACCCATTATACCATCTTGCTCTCGGAGGCATTTATGACAGAATGTCAACCGTTTTGCGTCCGCATCTCGCGAACAGCCAGGACTCTCAAACCATATGAGGCTGCACGGCATCGCCGTGCAGCCTCATATGATGACAGCGCGCGAAACCAGTGTCCTGAATAGGCCCCGTCTCCAAGACAGGTTTCAGCATCTTCTGCGTTTGGGGCCGGACGCTTGGCCCGATACAGCAGGACTAGGCCTCCTCAGCCGGGGTTTCCTCTTCCTCTGTCTTCTCTTCCTCTTCGTCGCCCTCTTTCACTTCCCGGCGAAAACCGCTAATTGCCTTGCCCAATGCCGGGCCTACGTCTGCAACTTTGCCTACGCCGAATATGAGGATCACGATCCCCAGGATGATCAAGAGTTCAGTCGCACCAAACGATCCCATGTTTTTACTCCTTAGTAGGTTTACTCCCTATCGTTCTCGAGCCCCTGATTCCTTCTCAGGCTCTCCAATGTCCATAGTAAATCCCGGCGCACCACCGCCTGCAAGAATGCGTGGTCCTGCGCCGGCCCGTCCTCGAGCGCCCTGGATGCCACCAGAGCCACGCGCGCAAGGCGTTCCTCGCCTGCCAATAGGAGCCATGCACTCATGGCCTCCAGGCGCTTGCCCAGCACCTCGATCATCGCCGGTTCTCGGAACAACTCCCCGGCCAGGCGCTTGACCCAGATCTCCAGATCCCACCCTGGATGGCGGAGCGCCTCCGTCGCTGCCTGAAGCGTGGCCTCGCTCCGGGCCGTCCATGTGACAAAGGCCGGATGCGCCAAAAGCTCGGCCGAAGCGGCCAGCAACGCCTCGGCCTCTGGCGCTGACCCCGGCAACTTCCAACGCGGCAGCGAGTCCGCACCGGCAAAGCCCCAAAGCCAGGGGCTCTGCAATCGCAACGGCCCGGCAATCGGGATCTGCGTCCTCAGGTTGTGGGCCAGGGCGTCGACCACCAACCGCCGTCCTGCGTCGAACGATGCCTCTAGCATCAACATGGGCCCCGAGCCGTCGGGCAGGGCGATGTCGTGCAAGTGCCCCGGCGATTGCCTGGGCGGCAGCATCTGAACCGGCACCCGCTCATGTCCTATCGCTTCTACCGCGCCGGCCCGGTCGCTCAGCAGGATGTTCAGAAACCGCGTGTATTCGGACTGCCGGCTTCCCTGGATGAACCACAAGCTCTGCTGGCCCAGCCCGCTCAGCGGACTGATCA
>JBFFCR010000510.1:0-2661 GCA_041559855.1 Anaerolineae bacterium
GCCGGTCTGGGTCAGGCGAGAGGTGTCGGCCATGTAGGCGATGGCAAAGTCGGTCAGGCGGGGTGTGCCGTCCTCGGCCAGCAGCACGTTGGCCGGCTTCAGGTCGCGGTGGATGATGCCCAGGCGGTGGGCGCGGGTCAGGGCATCGGCCAGGTCGAGGGCGATCTCGAGCACGCGCGAGACGGGCAAAGACCTGACAGGTCTGCCAGACCTGTCAGGTCTCTGGCTTTCCATTAGATCCTGGAGCGAGCCGCCGGCGACATATTCCATGACCAGGTAGTGGGCGACCACACCTGTGGTCGCTTCCTCCTCTTCCACCGCAGCGACCATGCGCACGATGTTGGGGTGGTCCAGTTGGCGCAGGGCCTCGCCTTCGCGGACAAAGCGCTCCAGGATGCCGGGGTCGCGGGCGACGACCCTGGGGTCGAGGGCCTTGACGGCGACCGGTTCCCCGGTGTGGGTATCGATCGCCCGGTAGACCTCGCCCATGCTGCCCCGACCGAGGAGGTCGCGCTCCGGGTTGCGGATCTCGAAGCGATCGGCAATGCGCCGGCTTGCGCTCATGATATCCCCGCCGGCTGGTCAAGCAAGTCCGTGCCGGTCTCTCCCGACTCGTCGAGCAGCTCGACCACGGACGCATCCAGGTCCCGGGCAGCTGCCACCACCGCCTCAAGCTCCAACGCCTTGCCGCGCTCCTGCGCGGCGGCGAAAACGTCCGGTGGTAGCTCGGTCTCCAACATGGCCAGCAATCGCCTTGCCCGTTTCCGATCGTGCGCCATCGTCGCCCGATGGTTCAGAACAAAGGCCAGCCGTTCGACCGCCCGCTCCTCTTGCCCCTCTGCTGCCAGCAGCGCGGCCATCGCACACAGAACGGTGATCTCTGCAACAATCGCCCGGGTGTTCATGGAGTCTCTCAGCGATTTGCGGAGGTGCCGCCAGGCCTCCCTTAATGCATCCTGCGCGCGCGCAGTCTGACCCAATACAAACGAAGGCATCCAGCTCCACGGTAACGCGCCACTCTCTCTGAAAAACACCAACGCCTCACCAGCGTGTAGTCTGGCCAGCTCGTATTGGCCCCGCTCATAGGCAAGCTCGCCCAATCCAGCGTTGGCGAGCGCCACGTACCAGGCGCCGTCGGTCGCCCTGGCGATCGTTATCCCCTCTTGCAGGTAGCCTTCTGCCTCTTCAAGCGCGCCCTCCCACAAGACGATGATACCCAGTAGACCAAGGCCATAGGCCACATGTTGCCGGTTGCCCAGTTCTTTGCCAAGTGCCACATATTCCCGGAGCAACCGTCTTGATTCCTCATATTCTCCCATCAAACCGGCCACGACGCCCAAATATACGATGGACTCACTCACGCCAGGCCGGTCGCCGATCTCGATGAAGGTGGCCCGGCTTTCCTCAAGGAGCTGCCGTGCCTCGTCAAGTTCGCCGAGTTGGTAGGCGGTCATCAACCCCAGACGAACGAGTAGTCTGCCTACGCCCCACCGGTCATCGCTCTCTCTGTACATGGCGAGACTCTTCTGATATGTGGGCCAGGCCTTTCCGCTCTCCCCTCTATACCACAGCGTGTCAGCCAGCATATGCAGGGACAAGGCCATTTCCCAGCGGTCGCCCACCTCCCCATAGATGGCCAGTGCCTCTTCGGCGCGCCGCTTCGCCTCGTCATACTCACGCAGCTCCCATGCGGCGTGTGCCAGCGCCTTGGTGGCCAGCGCCTGTTCCCGCCGGTCGGCTGCCTGCCGGGCAATGGCGAGACTTTCCGCCGCCAGTTCTTTGGCCTGCTCGCCGCGACCGACACGCTCGCTGAATCGACTCCAGCGCGCAAGGACTTTTCCCTGCAGCGCGCCTGGCCGGTCGTCATCCCTGGCACGCAACGCTTCCGCTGCCCGCCGGAACGCTTCTTCACCCTCCCGATACCGGCTACTCAGCTCGTAGAAGCGGAACAGGCTTTCCATCGCCGCCTCAAGGTCGGCATCCCGCCCGCCTCTGACCGCCCACTCCCAGGCGGCGCGCGCATTCTCGATATCGGAGCGCATACCGTCCATCGCCTGCACCTGTCCGTGACCGACCAGGGCATCTTGTCGTTGGCGCAGCACCTCGGCGTAGTAGGCGCAGTGGGTGTCGCGCACGGTATCGGCTTCACCGGATGCGTCGAGATACTCCTCCGCGTATTGGCGCAGCAGTTCGTGGATTTCAAAGTGCCCGGTTGCGGCATCGCGCCCCAGAAGGGACTTGGTGACCAGCGCAGTCAACATGCGGAGCGATGCACCGGTCACCTGCTCGGCGGCTTTCCGCGAACACCCTCCCCGGAAGACCGACATCTTGGCAAAGGCGTCGCGCTCTTCGTCGGTTAGTAGGTTCCACGAAGACTCAAACATAGCCCGGATGCTGCGCTGTCGCCCCGGCACGTCGAGCATCTCGGTCTTGAGGAAGTCGACGCTCTGGGCGATCTCGGCGGCGATTTCTTCCAGCGAGAGCACGTCGATCCAGGCGGCGGCCAGCAAGATGGCAAGTGGCAGCCCCTGTACAAGGCGGCAGATGCGGGTCACGTATTTCAGGTCGTCGGCCCCAAGCTCAAAGCTCGCCTGCGCACGGTGGGCGCTCTGCATAAAGAGCTTTACCGCACTGTATTGCAGCGCATCCTCCGGCGTCTCC
>JBFFCR010000511.1:0-2647 GCA_041559855.1 Anaerolineae bacterium
GGCGTGCATTTGAGGTCCATAGGGGCACCTGTCGCCACTTGTCATAAGCCGCGGGAGAAAGAAGGACAGTTTCAAGGCTTCAAAGCGGTCCTTCTCTGCTATTCTGGCATGACACGGAAGGCGCATGATAAACGCAATCAACAGATGTACGGAACACCTGCCGGACCAGAGCGATCCGTCTGCCAGTGCCACCGGCAGCTAGCCGGCATGGCGACATGCATGCACCTCGGAAGACCTGAATCACCGTTCACCTGGCAGCCCCAACATCAAGCAGAGGCCGAATGCGTTGGTGCAGTGCTGTTTGTGCTTGTTGGTCGACACACTACGTTGGGGTTTGCTGGCCTGAGCGCAAACCGATTGACGGCAAGCCGAACCTCTGGTAGAATACAGATGCTTGTGACATAACTCAGCCTGGTGCCATCCTTTAGCCGTAGCCAGGCTTGTGCAATGACGTCCAAGAGGGTGAGGAAGAACTATACCCTATGAGCGCTTCACGGCCGGTGTGAGCTTAGGAGCGATCTCGGTTGCGCCGGTCGTGTGCTCTCTGAAGATCCTCGATTCGATTTCTACAAGGAGCAATCATGGCCGATCAGGTTTTTGTAGGGCGAGAGAGGGAAGTGGCACAGTTGAGTCGGTTTCTCGATCTCTCCCTCGACAGCCAGGGCCAAGTATGCTTTGTGACCGGCGAGGCCGGCGGCGGCAAGACTGCGCTGGCCTCCGAGTTCGCGCGGCGGGCCCAGGAACAGCACGATGACCTGGTCGTCGCCGTTGGCCAGTGCGACGCCCATATCGGCATCGGCGACCCCTATCTGCCCTTCCGGGAGGTGCTATGCCAACTGACCGGGGATGTGGACGCCAAACTGACCCGAGGAGCCATCACCAAGGAGAATGCCAGCCGGCTGCGCAAGCTCGTGACCGTGTCGGGTCAGATTCTGGTCGAGGTGGCGCCCGAGCTGGTCGGCCTCTTTGTGCCAGGAGGCAAGCTCCTGGGCGAGCTGGGCAAGGCGGTAGCAAAGAAAGCTGGCTGGATGGACAGGCTGGAGGAACTGGCCAAGAAGCCCAAGCCGGGCGGCCCGGGCCTGGATCAGAGCCAGGTTTTCGAGCAATACACCAAGGTGCTGATCGCCCTGGCGGAGAAGCAGCCCCTGCTGCTCATCCTCGATGATCTGCACTGGGCCGACGAGGGGTCGACGGCACTGCTCTTTCGCCTCGGCCGGCGCATCGAGGGCAGCCGCATCTTGATCGTGGGCACCTACCGGCCCGAGGAGGTGGCCCTGGACCGTGATGGGGAACGGCACCCGCTGCAGAAGGTGGTGGCCGAGTTCAGGCGCTACTTTGGGGAGATCGGCGTGGATCTGGATCGAGCCCGGGAGACGGAGGGGGAGCAGTTTGTGGATGCCGTGCTGGCCGCCGAGCCCAACCGCTTGGGCAAGGAGTTTCGCCAGGCGCTTTTCCAGCATACCAAGGGGCATCCGCTGTTCACCATCGAACTACTGCGAGATATGCAGGAGCGCGGGGTTCTGGCGCAGGATGAGCAGGGCTTCTGGCTTGAGGGGCCGCTGCTGGATTGGAACGATCTGCCCGACCGGGTGGATGGCATCATCGAGGAGCGGATCGGCCGCCTGGAGGAGGCACTGCGCGATATCGTCTCGGTGGCGAGCGTAGAGGGCCAGGACTTTACTGCCCAGGTCGTTGCCCGGGTGGAAGAGATCCAGGAGCGCGATCTGTTGCGCGTGTTGTCCCAGGAGCTGGACAAGCGCCACCGCCTGGTGCGGGAGCGGGAGGAGGTAAAGCTCGGAGAGCAGTATCTGGCACGCTACCAGTTCGCCCATGCCCTGTTCCAGCAATATCTGTACAACCAATTGGGCACCGGAGAGCGCCGGATGCTGCACGGCGAGATCGCGGCCCTGTTGGAGGAGCTGTACCAAGGACAGGCTGAGGGTATTGCCGCGCAATTAGCTCGTCATTACACCGAAGCCGGAGACGATGAAAAGGCTGCCGGCTACCTAGTGCAGGCCGGCGATGCCGCTGCCCGGCTGTTTGCCCACGTCGAGGCCCGCTTGCACTATGCCAGGGCCCTGGAGGCGCTGGCCCGGCTGCCAGACACCGTTGCGAACCGCCGCCGGCGTGTGGACATCCTGATAAAGCAGGTCGCTTCGTCGTGGCTCGCCTACCCGCCGGAGCAGAACTTGGTCCGCCTGACGGAGGCCCGGCGGTTGGTGGAGGAACTTCCCGGACCCGACGGCGTTCCGGGCAGCGACCGGGTGCGTCTGGCATACATCCACGGCTGGATGGGCCGCATCCACCAGGCACGCAACGAGTTGTCCGAGGCGCTTCAGCATTACCGTGAGGTGCTGCCGGTAGCCCAGGAGATCGGTGACCCCGAACTCATCGGCTTCCCCTCTAATGCCATGGGCCAAATCCTCATGGTACAAGGGAGAGTGGCCAAGTCCGAACCCTTGTTCCGCCAGTCCATGACGGCCCTGGAACAGACAGGCCACCTAGGGTATTGGGTTGAGGCGCTGGCCAACCACGGCGCCGCCCTAGCGTACATGGGTGACTATGCCGAGGGCATGAGTGAGCTCGAACGCGCACTTGCTCGCGCCCAGGAGATGGGCTCTGAGGCGATCTGTCTCGTCTACTTTAA
>JBFFCR010000512.1:0-2643 GCA_041559855.1 Anaerolineae bacterium
GCGGGACTGCTCTTTTTCGGGCAGTTGGCCATGCAACCTGCTCTGCGCTACGGGGAGGGTATGGACCCTGCCGGCGAGGACGGCCGGGCCGCCGGGGACCGCCGGGCCGCCGGGAGCGGCCGGGCTGCCGTAAGCCGGCGGACCTGGCCCTGGCTGCTGACGTTGATGTTGGTGGCGGCAGTGTCGCTGCCATGAACGGGCTGGGGATCGCCCTGATCGCCGCCTCCGTCGCTTTGCTGCTGGCCCTGGCCTACTGGCAGCTGATCATCGCCGAGGGCGCCTACCTCGGCGCGCGCGTGGTGGCCTGGACCTACGACCTGGTAGCGGGCCGGTACGATGCCATCAAGCAGTTCAAACCCAAGAACGAAAGCTGGTTCGTCGCCGGTCCTCTGCTCCGCGAGTTGGTGGGGGTAGAGCGTCCTCTGCTCCTGGATGTAGCCACCGGCACCGGACGGCTGCCGCTGGCGCTGCTCCGTGAGCGCTTCCGGGGCCAGATCGTGGGCCTCGATCTATCGAGGGGCATGCTGCGCCAGGCCAGGCGCAATCTGGCGGCCTATGGCGGTCAGGTGGGTCTGCTCTGGCACGACGCTAGCCAGCTCCCTTTCCCCGATGGGACCTTTGACGCCGTCACCTGTCTCGAGTCGCTGGAGTTCATGCCCCACCCCCGGGAGGTTCTTTCCGAGATGGTGCGGGTGCTGGCGCCGGGCGGGGTGCTGTTTGTGACCAATCGCGTGGGGTTTGAGGCCCGGTTGCTGCCGGGCCGGACCATCTCACGCCCCGAGTTGGAGCGGTTCCTTGGCGAGCTGCCCCTGTCCAGATTCGGCGTGCAGCGCTGGCAGGTGAACTATGACCAGGTCCTTGCCCGCAAGGCCGGTGAGCAGCCTGCGGCTGTACGCCAGGGGACCCAACTGGTCGATCTGCTGCGCTGCCCCGTCTGCGGGGGGATGGTCCAGCGAGGCGTGGCGGCATATTCCTGCATGGATTGCCAGCAGATCTATCCTATCCGTGAGGGTGTTTTGCTCCTGGCCGGCAGTGAGGGCAGGCCGGCGTCATAGGGCGCTGTCCTACTCGCTCAGTACCTCCCACAGCATGCGCGTTGCCTGCTCGACCAACAGCGAGCAAGGCCACTGGCCCTCCGAGCCAAACCCGCTCTCGCGAAGGTCGAAGCAACGGGTTGTGCCGAAATGCTTTATGAAGCGATCACGGTAGAGACACACGCGGCGGTAGCACTCGTCTTCGTCCTCGTCGACCGAGGTGCGCCCGTACAGCGCGCCAATGAGGAGAGCACCCCCGCTCACCGTTCCGCACAGCTCCTGCTCGCTGCCCCCTACTCCGCCACCTAGGCCGGTGGTCATGCGGCGGATAGTGTCGTCCACGTCGCCCCATAGATGCTCGCCAACGGCGAGCACGATGCCTTCGGATCAATGGCAGCCTTGGTCCAGCAACTCGGCTGCCCGCCGGGCCACCTGATCGCCGTCTTGTCGATCGATGCGCATTGGGTCTCCTCCATGTTCTCTTGCACTGCGGTGATTGCGAACCGGTTGCCTCTCACTTGTGACGCGCGAGTAGTATATCACCCCAGGCGAGATCGGGCAAGAGGAAAGCGCCAGGTGTTAGCGCCGGCAGGTGGGGGACGTCAGCACGTGGCATTGTGCGTACAACGCGGTGGAAGAGCCGCTGAATTCGTTGTTACAGGTGGGGCGTGGTGCTCTCCATCCTGGCAAGGTGGGGATCGCCTCGGCGCCCGCAAGCAGCGATCGCTTCTCGCGGTGGCGGATGGCGCTGTCTCGGTGTTTTTGGGGCGAAAGGTAGGGACATCACCACCTCGGGTCGTTTTGGCAGTGAGTAGCTGCCGTGGTATAATGAGTGGCAGTCTAGGATCGTATGTGGCGGGGAACAGGAAAAAGGGGGATTCATGTCGCATCCATTCGAAGTGGGCAAGTTCTATAGAAACAGAAAGGGCCAGTACGTTGTGCAGGCCATTGATGGCGACCGCATGACGATCCGCTATGAGGACGGGCAGACCCTGGACACCTCTGTGCATATCCAGGCGCGCATCTGGGAGAATATCCAGTTCGAGAAGCAGATGGCGATGGCCGAGGAGCGCAGGAGGCTGGCAGTCGAGGAAAGGAAAGCGGCCAGGCAGCGAGCCGCGCGCGCCAAGAGGGAGCGGGCCCGACCCAAGTTTGCCGGCTTTCAGGAGAGCGACTTTGAGGCCAAGAAGAGGGGCCTTGCCTGGTCGAGCCGCAAGGAGCTGGGCCGCCTGCTGGCCTTCCAGTTGGGCCGGCGCGTTGGGGGAGAGTTTGACCACTGGATCGTACCGCGCCGCTGCCGAGTGCACGTCGCCCGCAAGGACAAATATGATAGAGAAACCCGGGAGACGAACGCTGCGTTTCAGGTAGCTACGGATGAAGAGGGTGTTGCCTACGGATTCTACGTGGGCAAGCCTGGGGGCAGATCAAAGGCTGCATGGCCCTGGCGGATGCTGGTGGCCAGCTTGGGCGAGTCCGAGTCGTTGAGCGAGGTGCTCCGCGAGGCACTGGTCAAGAATGGTTTGCAGATCGATGTGTGGGCTGCGAGCACAAGCTATGGCCGCGTCGCCCGGATCACGGCTGAGGGCAAGGGGTTCCTCTGGGAGCACGA
>JBFFCR010000513.1:0-2623 GCA_041559855.1 Anaerolineae bacterium
CGCCTTCCGGCGCGGATCCGCTCGATGCGCACGGGTTGTCCCGTGGCGGCTGACAGGGTCAAGCAGGTGCGCAGGATCTGGCCTCCGCCCTCGCCATGGGAGCCGTCAATGATCATCATGGGCTAGATCGCTTTCACGCGGGCGCACGCCCAGGCCCGGGCCATCGGGCAGGACGAGGCGTCCATTCTCGACACGGACGCCGGTGAAGGGATCATTGGTGACGGTTTGGTTGCCATCGAGATCGGCCCAGTCCACCAGCGGGGCGAGGTGCGCCGAGGCCGTGATCCCTGCTGACGTTTCGATCATGCAGCCCAACATGACCTGCAGTCCGTGGGCGCGGGCAACGGCGATCATCCGCAGCGCCTCGCGCAGCCCTCCTGCTTTCATCACCTTGATATTCACTCCGTCGACGCACCCAGCCAGGCGGGGTATGTCGTGGGCGGTGCGGACCGGCTCGTCGGCAAAGACCGGTATGGGCGAGGTCTCTCGGACCTGGCGCAGGCCCTCCAGGTCCTCCTCAGGTAGGGGCTGCTCGATCCATTCCAGGCCGAGCTCCGCCAGGGCGGGGATGAGGCTCTGCGCCTGCTCAACGGTCCAGGCGCAATTGGCATCGGCGACGAGCCGGGCATCGGTGACAGCGCGGACCGCTCGGGCGATCTCCAGGCTGTGCTCCTGACCCAGCTTGAGCTTGAGGATGGAGAAACGCTCGGCGGCGTCGCGAGCCCAACGCTGTACTTCCTCTGTAGAGCCGATGCTGATGGTCATGGAAGTGGGCGGAGCCGACTCGGGATTCAGGCCGAACAGGCGATACAGCGGGATGCCCAGCTTCTTACCGAGCAGGTCATGGAGGGCAATGTCGAGTGCTGCACGCGCAGACTGAGAGCCGGGTGGCAGGGCGGCAAGGATCTCTTCCAGCAGGAAAGGGTCCTTTCCCAGCGGCGGCAGGTTGGCCAGGTAGGCGAGTACACCATCCTGGGTCTCATGGTGTTGGCGCACGGGGGCGGCCTCGCCCAGCCCTACATGCTCGCCATCGCTGATGCGAACCAGCACGTTGTGTCGCTCGGTGCTCGCTCCGTGGGCGATGCGGAACGGCATCTCCAGGTTCAGGGTGATCGGTTTGACCTCAATATGCATGGGTCTGCTCCTTGGACGGGCAGTCTAGCGGGCATTATACTATGTCCAGCGGCAGGGGTCAACGCCGTGGCCTGTGCGTGTCCGTAGGGTGTGTGTTAACCTTCTGGGTGGCTTTGCCAGCAACCTCTGTCATCCCGAGTATTCCATAGCGCCAGGCGTCACTCCAAAGGAAAAAACACTACAGCCGCTGCGAGGGGCCCCGCCTTTGGGCCCCATGTCAATCTCCAAGACAGTTTCTATGACTCTGAGTGGCGTCCGGCGGCATGGGGTACTCGCGAAGACCAGGACAGGTGTCGTGCCGTTCAGAGTCGCGGCACATGCCATGGAATGCTCGCGATGGGAAGCTCCTGTGGACAGGAAATAGGGAACCGCCCGGATTGCCAAAGGATGAAAAGTCTGGTATACTTGTGTCGCGCACAAAAGCAGGGGAGCCCGAAGAGTCGCGCCAAAGTTTGGGGGGGAGATGAGCGGCGAGAAGATTCTGGTCGCGGATGACCGACGGGAGAACCTGGTCTTCCTGGCGGATAGTGTTCTGCGCCCCGAAGGTTTTCAGGTGATCACGGCCATGGACGGCCGGGAAGCGTTCAGCAAGGCCCTGGCGGAAAAGCCCGATCTCATCATCACTGATCTCAAGATGCCTCGCATGAGCGGGCTGGAGATGATGACGGCCCTGCGCAAGGCAGGTAGCCGGGTCCCTGTGATTCTGACCACCTTTTACGGCTCGGAGCAGACTGCCATTCAGGCCTTTCGCCTGGGGGCTCGGGACTATCTGGTCAAGCCCTACGAGGTTGCCGATATGCTCGAGTCGATCGAGCGGGCGCTGATTGAGGTCCGGCTGCGTCGTGAGACGAACGACTTGAAGGAGGGCGCGGCAGTCAGGCGTCACCTCGAGGAGCGGGTCCGGCAGTTGAACAGCCTGTGCGGGATTGGCAAGGCCCTGAATGCCATACGGGATCCCGATGAGGTGATGCGGGTCGCGGTTGAGGCGGCGATTCATCTGACGAGCGCCCATCGGAGCCAGTTATTTCTTGCCGTTGCGGAGACCGGTCGTCTGGAGCTCCGCGCCGTGCGGGGTTCCTTGGAGGCCAGGGCGATCTCGGTCCGTCAGGAAGGCGCTGACTCGATCGCTGAGCGGGTGATCCGGACGGGGCAGGCAGTGCTTGCAGAACGCGACGACGGACTGGAAAAGGTTTCCTGCCTGGCTGTGCCGCTGCGCGCCGAACGGCGGGTCGTCGGGGTTCTGAGCGTAGTTGCCAAGCCCGAGCATGTGTTCGGGGATAGTGACAGCTACCAGCTGGGCATCCTGGCAGATCTTGCAGGGGTGGCGTTGAGCAATGCCCAGTTGATTGCTGGAATCAGGGACGCAGCCACGGTCCCGCCCACGGGACCATCGGTGGGGCCGGACGGCGCCGCCGGGGCAGGTTCCGGCCCGGTTGTTGCTTATGGCGTTGCCGAGGCGCGGCGATTGGCGGCCGAGTTGCGCACACTC
>JBFFCR010000514.1:0-2617 GCA_041559855.1 Anaerolineae bacterium
AGCGTCCCGGGGATTGAGTCCAGCCCGCCCAACAAGACCACTGGAAATGCTGCAAGCACCGTAACCGACAGACTGATGTCGAGACCACTGGATGTGGCCAGGAGAACGCCAGTCACGGTAGCCACGCCGCCAGCCAGCGCCCAGGTGAGGCCGAAAACACGCTGGATGCGTATCCCGACGCTTTGGGCCAACTCGTGGTCCTCGGAAGTACCCCGCATCGACAACCCTGTTCGCGTGAACCGGAAAAACGCGCTGATGAGGAGCACGCCCGCGACCGCCACAATGAACGACCAGGCCAGATTCTGCTTCAGGATCACAACGATCGGTTGACCGTTATTGACAAAGGGTGTGGTGATGCGATACGGATCTCCCGCCGAAAAGATCCGGGGGAAGTTGCGCTGAACGCCGCCGAAAAACAGCAGGGCCAAGCCCTGCAGCACCTGGCTAAGAGCCAGCGTCATCAGGATGATGGACAGCAGAGGCTGACCGGTCATGGGACGCAGTGCCAGGCGCTCAATGACCAGACCGATCAGCGCGGAGAAGACGATCGCCAGGAGAATGGCAAGCCACAGGGGAAGACCCAGCGCCACCGACAGCCACCAAGTGATCAGGGCCCCAATGAGCAGCATCTGCCCTTGGGCAAAGTTGAAAATGTAGGACGCCTTGAAGATCAGCACCAGGCCAAGGGCAGTCAAGGCTATCGGTCCGCCAGCCAGCAGGCCGCTGATGGCAAACTGGGGCAGCAGTGGCCAGTTCACGAGGTCGCTCCCTCCATCGTGCGATCCGCGTCATCGCGCAGCGTCGCGACACGCACCGTTGTCTTGATGGTCCCCTCTCGTCCATCGCGGTATTTGACGGCAGCCTGCACCTCTACCCGATCGTCGCCGCCGTACATCGCCGCGATCATGTCCCCGTAGCGTTCGCCAAGCAGTCCCCGTCGAAGTTTGCGCGTACGGGTCAGTTCGCCCTCGTCCGCGTCAAACTCCTTGTGAAGCAGCACGAACCTGCGCACCCGGGCCGCCGGCGGCAAGGTGCGGTTGACCCGCTGGACATCTTCCCGGATCAACTCGTACACCTCGGCCTTCTGCGACAGGTCCACAAAGGTCGTGTAGGCCAGCCCCCGTCTCTCCGCCCAGCGGCCTACGTTGTCAAAGTCCACGTTGACCAGAGCCGTAACAAAGGGGGTGTCCTCGCCACCAACTGTCATCACGTTGCGGATGTAGGGGCTGAACTTGAGCCGTCCCTCAATATACTGCGGCGAGTACTTTTCGCCGCTCGAGAGCGTGAGCATCTCCTTCACCCGGTCCAGATAGATCAAGTGTCCGGTCGAATCAATGTGGCCTGCGTCTCCGGTGCGATACCAGCGCTGACCCTCTTGGTCCATCACGAACGCTTTCTCGGTGGCCTCAGGGTCCTTGTAGTAGCCGCGCACGACTGTCGGACCCTTGACCAGAATCTCGCCGTCCTCCGCAATTTTGATCTCCATCCCCGGAGGGGGGACGCCCACCGTCTCGAATCTCACATCGTCGCCGACGTGCAGCGTGTGCACCTGCGCTTCGGTCGAGCCATACAGTTGCTTGATGTTGACTCCGATGGCACGGAAGAAACGGATCACGTCCGGGTTGAGTGCCGCCCCGGAGGAGTAGGCAGACTTGACTTCGACCAAGCCCAACTTGTCGCGCAACGGCTGAAAGACGGCAAACTCCCCAAGGGTGTGCAAAAGGCGCAACGGCAACCCTGCCGATCTGCGCTCTTCGAATCGTAGCCCGGCAACCTTGTATCCGACCGGCATAAAGGCTTGATGCAAGAAGCGATTGAGCCAGGTGCTCTCGATCAACTTGACCTGGACCAGGGCCACCATATTCTCCCATAGCCTGGCGCTGAAGAGCAACGATTGCGGTGCGACCTCTCGAATGTTGGGCTGCACTGTCTCCGGCGCTTCGGGAAAGTTGACCACCATGCCGCTGCGCAGGTGTACCGTCAGACCCAGCACGTTCTCGGTGATCCAGGCCGGAGGCAGGAAGGACATGTACTCGTCCGTATCCTGTCGAGGGTCCACCTGCATGGTCATGTCGCAGCCAGATAAAAGATTCCGGTGGCTGATCATCGCCCCCTTGGGCAGCCCTGTGGTGCCAGAGGTATAGCAAAAGACGGCCAGGTCCTCGCCGCAGCCCTGCTCTACCGAGCGGTCAAAGAGGTCCGGTTGCTCGAGGTCCAGCGCACGTCCCAAGCTCTGGATCTCCTCAAAACTGCGCAGCCAGGGCTCTTCGTAGCTCCACAGACCTTTTTCGTCCCAGTAGATCACACTCCGCACGGCAGGGATCTGGTCCTGAATCTCGAGCAGCTTGTCGCACTGCTCCTGGTCCTTGGCAAAGACAAACCTTGCGTCGGAGTGCTGGACAACATACTGGATCTCGGCAGGAGCGCTGTCGGTAAAGATGCCGACCGCCACGCCGCCGCCGGCCTGAATGGCCAACTGGGCCCAGAAGTACTGAGGGTCGTTGTCGCCGATGATGCAGACCTTGTCGTCCCGCTCCAAGCCCAGGCTGATCAGACCCAGGCCCAAGTGGCGAACCTGCTCGTAGGACTCCTGCCAGCTATAGGATCGCCAGATGCC
>JBFFCR010000515.1:0-2599 GCA_041559855.1 Anaerolineae bacterium
CGTCCTGCGCGAGGTGTACGTGGACATGGTAAAGCAGGGGATCATCGACCCGGTGAAGGTGACGCGGAGTGCGGTAGAGAACGCGGCGAGCATCGGGGCCATGATCCTGACCACGGAAGCGCTGATCAGCGACATTCCTGAGGAAGCACCGGCACCGGCTGCACCGCCGATGCCTCAATACTAGATCGTTTCGACGCAACGAGCAAACCAGCAGCCCCTCCCTGGGAGGGGCTGCTGCTATGACGGGCACTGAGAGCACCGGTTTGACCAGCTTTTCTGCGTTTTTGCCCTGGTGGGGTAGATATGGTATAATCGCCCCACGCTCGTCCTGATAAGCCTGTGCGCCGTCCCGTGCCCTGGATCGGCCATGGGCAAGCACCTGGAGGCGTTTTGAGTATATCGGCAACAAAAGAGCATACTGCATATGAAGAGCGCAGCCAACCGCGGTGGTGGCTGAGGGTACTGATCGGCGTTTTGTTGACGATTTTCATCTTTGGCGGGCTCTACTCCGGCTATTTGTTCTACGCCACGGTTCGAGAGATCGTAGGTGGAGCCGATCTGCCTGCTCTTCCGGTTATCCAGCTGCCATCCATCAATCTAGGCAGAGCCCAGGCGGATGAGGATGAAGTGGTCACTCTGCCCGAGATGGGGATCCAGACCCCTGTGGTCGGAGCAGGCGACATGTCGTACGTGCCGCCAGCGGGCCCTGTGACCACGGAGGGTAAGCGGACCAATATCCTGCTGTTGGGCATCGACCGGCGAGGAGGTACAGGCTGGGGCCACCTAACTGACACGATCATCATCGTCAGTGTAGACACCGTCAACAACCAGGTGTCGATGCTATCCATTCCCCGCGATCTGTATCTCGAGATCCCGGGCGTCAAAGAGAGCCGGATCAACGAAGCCAATGTGTATGGCTACAGGATTGACTATCCGGGCGGCGGCCCAGCCCTGCTCAAGCGAACCATCGAGCAAAACTTTGGCATCCCCCTCGACTACTATATCATGGTGGATTTCAATGGCTTCAAGCAGGTGATCGACACCCTGGGTGGCATCGACGTGAACGTGCCCAGGACCTTGCACGACACCATGTATCCCGATCCAAAGCCCGGCGATCCTTA
Organism: Anaerolineae bacterium; assembly: GCA_041559855.1. GTDB lineage: Bacteria > Chloroflexota > Anaerolineae > JAAYZQ01 > JAAYZQ01 > JBFFCR01. The sequence goes on from JBFFCR010000515.1 coordinate 1,122, forward strand.
TGCCTACAAGACTGTTCACTTTGATGCCGGCTGGCAGCACATGGATGGGCAGCGGGCTCTGGAGTATTCCCGCTCGCGGATGAGCACGACTGACTTTGACCGGGCCAAGCGCCAGCAACAGGTCCTCCTTGCCGTCCGTCAAAAGGCAGTGGACCTGGGCGTTTTGAGCCTCATCACCAAGCTGCCTTCTCTGTTCGCGACCATGGGTAACATGGTCAAAACCGACATGACATTGAACGAGATGAAGGACCTGGCCCTCCTGGCCCCTCAGATCGACTTGGGCAATATCCAGACGGCCGTCATCGAGAAGCCGTTGGTGTATGGCTATAAAACAGAGGCCGGAGCCGCTGTCCAGTTGCCCAAGTGGGACCTGATCGACGAACTGGTGGAGGAGCTCTTCAAGGCTCCGGTTATTGCCGTCGCGACTCCAGTGCCCACCCAACCTGCTACGCCCTCGCCGACGCCCACCCTCGCTCCGGTCCAGATCGAGGGCTTGCAGAGGCTGGCCGAGGAAGGGGCGCGTATCGCCATTCAGAATGGCACATCCGAACCCAACTTTGCGGCGCGCGTGGCAGCAATTCTGATGGAACAGGGGTTCCAGGTCGTAGAGTTCGGAGACGCGGACCGCACCGACTATCCCTATACGGTGATCGTCGATTACACCAGCAAGACCTACACTCTGGAGCGATTGGTGGACATGTTCCAGGTGACGCAGGAGAACGTGCGCTACAGTCCCAACCTGCGGAGCCAGGTGGACATCCGGATCGTGGTAGGCCAGGACTTTTTGCTGCTTATCCCGCAGACGCCGTAGGGGCCAGAGCATTACTGCTGTGTCGAGGGTACTCGGTTCGTATTGTGCTGTGATCTCGAAAGACCTGACGGGTCTCATCGAGGGTCTCTGCAGGGCCGTCTCGGTTTCGCCCTGCAGGGGCCCTTTTGTTTGAGGAAGCCTTGAAACGGTACGTCCTATCAGGCCAAACAGAACAGGACGATCGCGACACTCTGGGGAGTGTCATGTCCTGGCGCATCTGGCGGCTCTTGGATCACCGGATCCAGGCCGTGGACAGCAGCGTGGTGGTCGAGGAGCCACTGGAGATTCGGTTGAACGAACGTCCTGTCGCCGTGCTCATGCGCAGTCCGGGCATGGAGAAGGAACTGGCTGCCGGCTTTTGCCTGGGCGAAGGATTGGTGGCGAGTCTGAGGGATATCGCCCTGGTGCGTCACTGCGGGCGTGGTGCCGCAGGTGATGCAGCCGAAGGAGATGCGCTGGATATTTCGCGCAACCGGGTGGATGTGACCCTCATGCCCGGGGTGGCTGCCGCGTCGAACCAGGGTGATCAGGTGCAGTTGATCCGCTCGGGCTGCGGTCGGGCCGATGTGAGCGCTTTGACGGAGAACCTGGAGCCGGTGACCGCGCAACTGACCGTGACGGTGGAGACGCTGCGCCGCCTGCCGGGGCAGATCACGCGCCAGCAGGC
>JBFFCR010000516.1:0-2597 GCA_041559855.1 Anaerolineae bacterium
AGGTCATGATACCTCTGGGCTGCCAGATTATACGCCTGTCTCGTTTTTGAGTTTATCACTTGAAGAGAATCCATTTGCGGTGTTTCCTCAATCTGAAAAGCCCGCCTACCGGCCCCTATCTGACCGACAGCTCCAAGCCGAATGCATCCACATCAAACAGGATGCTCTCTCCAAAGTTCTCTCCGTCCCGCACATAGCTCAGATATTCCTCAAAATCTTTGGCAAAGGGTGGAACCACTATGTCGTGCGCCAATACCCATCCCCCCTTCTCGATCTTTTCATACAACCTCTTTAGCAGCTCCAAATACAAGCCCTTTCCCCAATCCTTGCCCTCCACATCCAGGTAGACATAGTCAAACGGTCCTGGCAATCTCTCCACGGCCTCCAGCCCATCCTCTGCGATCAAGTGAATATGGTCTGTGTATGCCAACTGGTCCAAGTTCTCCCTGGCACGCTCCGTGGCATCCGCATCAATGTCTATCCCATACACACTCTCCGCCTCGTACACCCTCCCTTGCCCGCAGCTTGGCCCGACGATCCACACAAGTGCATTTCCGCAGTACGTTCCCAGCCCAATCACTCTACGCGGCCTCTTTACCGACGACAGCATATACAGCAATCTTTCCATCACCGGCGTGACCGAAGTACCCGGAATCGTGAACTTGGCCCTTACCTCTTGTCTCAACCCGTCGAAGGCTCTCTCGTCGTATGTTGCATCTTGAGACACAATCCCTTTCTGCTTCAGCCACGCCAAGACTGAACGAACGATTTCAACTTCTGCGATCCTGCTCAAGCGAGAGAGGAAATCGAAATCTCTGTAAGCGACCTCTCTTCTCAGATTCTGAGGCGCATCGTAGTTAAAGTAGGCATCCCTGGAAACGAGTCCGGCCTCTTTCAGCTTCTCCAGGGTCATCTCAATCACCTGGTTTTCACAGGTATAGACCAGTGCCATATATTTGACTCCTCTAGCAGCCTGTCGGAGTGAAAATGGGTATCGGCCCGGTTAAGCATAGTACCGGCCCATTTCCCTCAGAATCTTGATCGAACGATGTACACAAATATGCTGCCACACACCAGTTTACGCCTCAATGTAGGCCATTTTTGGCCCCTGCGGGCTTTCTCCGACCGGTTCGCTATGCTTCGGGCGAATGGTAGGCGCGCCAGGAGGCTTCTAAAGCTGTCCAGCAAGCAAGATGTGCAAGCGCTTCAGGTTGAAGGCCAGACATACCAGGCACCATTCACCTGCTGCCGCCGCCAGACCGCGCAACGAGAATTGGCGAAAGCCCAACACTTCCTTGATGATGCCAATCACCGGCTCGACGGTAGACTTGCGCAGCCTGTAGATCGCCTGGCCAATCTCCGTCTTCAGCTTGTACGCCATCTTGACCCTCACACTGGCATCTTCCGGAGGAGGCGCAGGCGTCTCAGCAAAGCGCGCTTTCCAACTCTTGTAATGCGGTTCTCGCCCCGTGGCAATGTAGGGATCAATCCCACGTTGCTCCATCTCTCTCACATTGTGCTCACTGAAGTATCCTGCATCCAACGCACCTGCCTCGGGTGTACCTATCTCGACTGGAATCGCGTCCAGTGTGGGTATGGCTTCGTGTTGGTCTGTGACGTGATTGGACAGCGTGTTGGATACGACCAAGAAGCTCTCCTGCTCAACCGCCACCTGCACATTATAATGCTGATCAAAGCCATCATTGGTGCTGTTTTTCATGATGCGCGACTCCGGATCGGTGAAGTTGTACTGATCCTTGTCACGTGGCCCCGCCTTGGGCGGCTTTGGCTTGCGCCCGCGTGGTTTGCGTCCCGACCGTTTCGCTTTCTCTTCTCGCTCTCGCAGCTTGGCTTCGTAAGCCGCTTTCTCAGCCTGATACCGCTCCTCGGCGCGCAACTCCAGCACCGATTGGGCCTGCTTCAGACTGACCAGTCGTGCCCGGCGCAGGATGACCTCGGCTTCAAAGTCCATTCCTTCGGGCAGGTCACCGCGATCCGCCCGTTCGCTCAGAGCCAGCAGTTCCTCTACCTCTGCCTGCAACCGCTCCTCCAATTGCAACAGCCGTTTGTAGCTCACTGCTTTGCTCTTGGACGCATCGGCGTGAATCTTGCTCCCATCCAGACTGATGTTGCCCAACTTCAGTATCCCCATCTCCTGCGCTACCAGCAATACCTGCACGAACAACTCGGCTATCTCCGGCAGAAAGGTCTTGCGAAAGCTGGCAATCGTGTCGTGATCGGGATGCAACCCGCCAGCGATGAAGCGCAAAGGAATGCTCTCATAGGTCGCTCTCTCGATCTTGCGCGAACTGAACACGCCCGTCGCGTATCCGTAGAACAACAGCCCCAACAGGATCTCCGGCGCATAGGGTTCGCCGCCACGAGGAGCGTATCGCATGTAAATGGCACTCAGGTCCAGCCCCGCAATGACCATGACGACAAAACGTGCCAGGTGATCGGGTGGAAGGCATTCTTCTATGGTCACCGTTTGCTTTAGAGATTGCTCGTAATCGACTATTTTGAAGTTTCTTGTCATGTGTGACATTGTATCACCGCGGGAACAGTATGTACAGAGTCTCACTCCGACAAACTGCTAG
>JBFFCR010000517.1:0-2595 GCA_041559855.1 Anaerolineae bacterium
ACGCTCACTGGATGGGTCTGGCCTATGCTGGAACTCAACAATATCGAGGTCGTCTACAGCGACGTCATCCAGTTGCTGCGTGGTGTTTCCATGGCAGTGCCGCAGGGAAAGATCGTCGCCCTGCTTGGGGCCAACGGAGCCGGGAAAAGCACGACGCTGAAGGCCATCTCTGGACTGCTTCGCACGCAAGAGGGTGAGGTAACTCGGGGTAGCATCGAGCTGGACGGTCAGCGGATTGACCAGCTCTCGCCGGAAAGGATCGTCCAACTGGGGATCGTGCAGGTGCTTGAGGGAAGGCGCTTGTTCCGGCACCTCACCGTTGAGGAAAACCTACTCCTGGGGGCGGTGGGTCGCGGCAGGGGCTCGCAGCGAACAACCATGGGCCGGGATCTGGAGCAGGTGTACCACTACTTTCCCCGCCTCAAGGAGCTGCGGCGGCGCACCAGCGGTTATCTCTCTGGCGGTGAGCAGCAGATGCTCGTCATGGGACGAGCGCTGATGGCCCGTCCCAGGCTGATGATGCTGGATGAACCGTCTCTGGGCCTGGCCCCTCTGCTCGTTCAGGAGATCTTTCGCGTAATCGGTGAGATGAGCGCTAGCGAGGGTGTGACGATCCTGCTTGTTGAGCAGAACGCCCGCATCGCATTGGGCGTTGCCGAATATACCTATGTCATGGAGAACGGGCGCGTGGTGCTCGATGGTCCTTCGGAGGAACTAGCTGAGAACGAGGACATCAAAGAGTTCTACCTGGGCCTCACCCAAGTAGGTGAGCGCAAGAGCTACCGCGACGTCAAGCACTACAAGCGTCGCAAGCGGTGGCTAGGTTGATCGAGAAAGAAGGAAACGCATGAATATCTCACAAATCGACAGACTGCGCCACATCGTGCAGCATGCCTACCTGCACGCCCGTGCCTTCAAGTCCATCATGGACTCGGCAGGCGTCTCACCCGATGACATCCAGACGCTCGCCGACCTGGACAGAATCCCGGTCACGAGCAAGGACAGATTGGCCGAGCTCCAGGCTGCGGATCCACCCTTTGGCGGCTTCCTGGCCGTCCCTCTGAGCACGCTGCAGCACGTGTTCTTCTCCCCTGGTCCGCTCTACGAACCGTCAGCAGATGAGGGTGCGGTGATGGATAGCATACGGGCGACGTTCGCGATTGCTGGCTTTGCCGCTGGCGACGTTGTGATCAACGCCTTTGGCTACCATCTCATCCCCACGGGCCTCGCCCTCGATCAGGTTCTCACCGAGATCGGTGCGACGGTGATCCCAGCCGGTGTGGGCAACGTGGACCTGCAGGTCAAGATGATGCTCGACCTGGGAGTGACCGGCTATGTCGGAACACCTTCATGGCTGATCGCGCTGATCAAAGGTGCAGAGGAAAAGGGGCTAGACTTCCGCAGTCAGTTCTCCCTGCGCAAGGCACTGGTCTCGGCCGAGCCGTTGCCGCCGAGCCTGCGTCAGGCTCTGGTGGAGGCCTATGGCCTGTCCGTGACCAACGCCTATGGCACAGCCGAACTCGGTTTCCTGGCCTATAGCATACAGGAGGGGCTGGCGATGCGTTTGCTCGAGACGCCCATAATCCAGGTGGTCAATCCCGAGACTGGGCAATCGGCTGGCTCGGGAGAGACGGGCGAGGTGGTGGTGACGACTTTCAACGAGACCTACCCCCTGATCCGCCTTGGCACCGGTGATCTGGCCATCAATGTGGACCCTGCCCCCGGGAAGAGCCGGCAGGAAGAACGTTCGATCATTCTGGTCGGCCGCGTAGGTGATGCAGTAAAGGTGCGAGGGATGTTCGTTCATCCGAATCAACTCGGGTTTGCCCTCCGCCAAGTCTCCGGGATTGGGCGCGCCCAGGCGGTCATCACGCGACCCGAGGCCCGGGATCAGTTGACCCTGCGGGTGGTGCTGTCTGATGAGCGTGCAGATCGCGAGGCGCTGAGCCAAACACTTGATGCAGCCGTGCAGTCCACCTGCCGGGTAAAAGTCGATCGAGTCGAGTTCATCCCATCCGGCGCGCTTGCCGAGGATGCACCGCCCATAGTGGACGAGAGAAGCTGGGCATAGTGTGATCGCCCGGATTGGGCCGCGACCTGATAGGCATTCTGAGCCTGTCTGAATCAGTATCCTGAGCTTTCATGAATGAGCATCGTGAGCAAGTCGAAGGATGCGCCCTGCCGCTGACCGTCACCCTTCGACAGGCTCAGGGTGACTAGCCGCGAGCCTATCCAGACCAGCATCCTGAGCTTTCATGAATGAGCATCCTGAGCCCGTCGAAGGATGCGCCCTACTCCTGGCGAACACCCTCCGACGGTTCAGGGTGATCGGGATCTGGTCGTGAAGAGGAGCGAGCCCTGGACAGCGCGACCAGGGCCTTGTAATCGCCACGTATGAGTGCGCCCTTCTTGGCGCGTGACCATCCCTTGACCTGCCGCTCGCGGAGGAAAGGCTCGTGCTCCGTTGGGAACTCTTGCGAATAGACCAACTCCACTGGCAAGCGACTGCTTGTGTACACGCATCCCTCGCCAGCGTGATGCAGGGCTAGGCGGAGAGGCAGGTTGTTGGTCGAGCCGGTATAGTATGAGCCATCG
>JBFFCR010000518.1:0-2593 GCA_041559855.1 Anaerolineae bacterium
CGTGATGGAGGAGGTGGTAGTCGAGATGGTTGGCGAGGCGGCCGTGGATCGCAGCGAGCAGGAGAAGGTCCTGGCAGAGGCCCCGGCCGCAGCGGCTGCGCCGACGATGGCTCCTGATCTCGCGGGGGGAGTGACCGACGAATGGGGGTACAGAGTCAATCCCATCAAGTATGCGGGCGACAAGACTTTCATCCTGCACGAAGGGATCTGGACCGACACAGTCTTTGACCCGGACAAGATGGAGACCGTTCCGGTGGGCTTTGGCAGCGACGACTACTTTGCGCTCATCGCCGCGCGGCCTGAATGGGGACGCTACTTTGCCCTGGGCGAGCATGTCATAGTGGTTCTGGATGGCACCGCCTACGAGGCCCGCGAAGGCGACGCCCCTGCACTCGAGATTTCAGAGTTGGCTCAAGCTGCGTCAGACCAGCCCGAGATCGAGGAGCCGGAAGATGCTGACTCGCCCTCCAACATCTTTGAGGTCATCTGGCAGGCGATCGTGGACTTTGTGGAAGCGATCATCGATTTCTTTGCCAGCCTGTTTGATTGATACAGGAAGCCTCCCGCGGACCAGCTGCAGCCGGCCTGCGGGAGGCTCTTTTTTGCTCCAGCGGCTAGAGGCTCATCTTTAACTGCTCGGCCGCCTTGCGGCTCATGCCCGGCACGGACGCCAGTTCCTCCACCGTAGCAGCACGGATGGCGTCTATCGAACCAAAGTGCTTCAGGAGTGCCGATCGCCGCTTGGGCCCGATGCCCGGCACCCCATCCAATTGGGAAACGATTGTCTGCCTGCCCCGCACCTTGCGGTGGTAGGTGATGGCAAAGCGGTGAGCCTCGTCGCGGACGCGCTGCATCAGAAAGAGCGCTTCCGAAGAACGCGGAATCCGTACCGGCTCGGACCGGTCGGGCACAAAGATCTCCTCGTCCTGCTTGGCCAATCCCACAGCCGGGATCTGGTCGCGCAGGCCGTATTCATCCAGCACCTCCAGCGCGACGTTGAGTTGGCCCTTACCTCCGTCCACAACCAACAGGTCAGGGAGCAGGTGCCAGGCGGAGTCTTTGGCTCCCGGGGCATGCTGGCGCTCTTCTTCCTCCTCCGCGATGCGGCGAAACCGGCGGCGGAGCATCTCGCGCATGCTGGCATAGTCGTCTGTCCCCTCGACGGTACGGATGCGAAAACGGCGGTAGTCGCTCCGGCGGGGCACCCCTTTGACAAAGACGACCATGGCTCCGGTGGTGGCCGTTCCCTGGGTGGTGGAGATATCGTAGCATTCGATGCGGGTGGGTGGCTCGTCCAGGGCCAGCTGTTCTTGCAGCTCGCCGAGCGCCCGGGCCTGCCTGCCCTCATCCACCAGCCACTGGGCGCGGAGGTGAGCCAGGGTCTCCGAGGCGTTCTCTGTCGCCATTTTGATGAGGTCGCGCTTGTGGCCCCGGCGTGGGACTTTGAGCAGCACCTTGTTGCCGCGGCGGCTACGCAGCCAGTCCTGGATGATCAGGGCCTCGTCGATCTCGTGCGGCAACAGGATCTCGGGCGGCACGTAGGCCGCATCATCGTAGAACTGCTTGACAAAGGAGGCAATGACCTCGGTGTCGGTCTCCTCGGCGGTGCCATCCAGGACGAAATACTCGCGTCCGATGAGCCGCCCGTGCCGGATAAAGAACACCTGCACGCAGGCATCACCATCGGCGCGCGCAAAGGCGACGACGTCCTGATCGGCCATGGCGGTGGATACGATCTTTTGCCGTTCGATGACCCGTTGGATGGCGTCGAGCTGATCCCGGTAGATAGCAGCCTGCTCGAAATCCCACTGCTCTGAGGCAGCCTGCATCTTGGCTTCGAGGCCCGCCACGATCTCATCCGCTTTGCCCTCCAGGAACTGGCAGAAGCGGTCGATCATGGCCCGGTATTCCTCCCTGTCGGCTGCGCCCACGCATGGACCCAGGCAAAGGCCGATGTCCAGGTAGAGGCAGGCGCGTTCGTCCTTGCCAGTGATGTGGCGATTGCAGGTGAGATAGGGAAAGACGCGCCTCAAGGTATGTAGGGTCTGTTGCACTGCCCAAGCTGCGGTGAAGGGGCCAAAGTAGCGGGCGCCATCCCGCTTCATCCGGCGCACGATCAGTACTTTTGGAAAGTCCTCTTGCCAGGTGATCTTGATGTAGGGATAGCGCTTATCATCCTTGAGGCGGACGTTGTACTTGGGCTTGTGGCGCTTGATCAGATTGCTTTCGAGGATCAAGGCCTCCAACTCGGAGCCGGTGATGATAAAGTCGATGTCGGCGATGCCGGCGACGAGGCGTTGGGTCTTGGGACTCTGTCCGGCCGACGCATGAAAGTACGAGCGGATGCGGGCACGGAGGCTCACTGCCTTGCCCACGTAGAGGACCTTGCCCCCTGCGTCTTTCATAAGGTATACACCGGGCTTGGTGGGCAGGGAATCGAGCTTCTCTTGCAGGTGTTGAGTCGCTTTGCTCGCCATGGATCCAATTCTAGCACAGATGGTGCGAGATGCAAGTCACGGTAGAATCGTGCCCCTCCCTCCTGAATGTAGCTCGGCCCAGTCCTTGACACCTGCTCGCAGCGTGGTATAATGAA
>JBFFCR010000519.1:0-2585 GCA_041559855.1 Anaerolineae bacterium
CTAGGTCAAGGCCTGGAGCCTTGAGTGTATGTATCCTCAAGAGAAAGAAAGGAGAAGGGAAAGTGGAGCAAAGGAACCGCAACATCTTGATCGCAGTGATCGTAGCCGTCGTTGTGCTCTGTTGCATTGCCGCAGCGGTCGCCGCCGTCGTGATCGTCGACCGTGTTGAGGAGGTGGCCGCCGGGATAGACATCTCCGAGTTCGACACCGGGGCCAACGCTCGAGTCGAGCACGTTTTCGAGACAGGCAAAGATCCGTACTTGGACATCACCAACTTTGCCGGCAGCGTCACCGTCAGCTCGGGCGAGGGCGACACCATTCAGATCGTGGCGACCAAGCGGGCCCTGCGCAGCAGCGCTCTGGACCGGATCTATGTCGACATGACTGAAGAACGGGGCCGGATCACGGTACGGACGAGCAAGGCAGACAACCTCGGCAACGCCCACGTCGCATTGGAGATCGTCGCACCGTCTGGAACAGAGCTCAGTCTGCGAACCGGCGCGGGCGACATCAATGTGCGCGACATCAGCGGATCGATCGACGCCTATACCGGCGCGGGCACCGTCAGGCTTGCGAGAGTCGCAGGCCCCGTGCGTCTGGAAACTGGTGCCGGTGAAATCGAATACCATGGAACGCCAGTGGGGCGCTGCAGCTTTGAGACTGGCGCAGGAGAGATCCGACTCCGGCTGCCTGCCGATCCGGATGTGCGCGTTGACCTGGCCGTCGGCTGGGGCAGCATCGATCTCGGCTACGACGTCGACGGCTCAAGCTCGGCGCGTAGTGTCACCGGTGTCATCGGCGACGGGAGCCAGGCAACGATCTACGCTCACACTGGGGTGGGCTCCATCTCTGTCTGGCCCTGACCTAGGCAATCCGCCGCGGCAGCCACCATAACGCTCTGGTGAGCCTATAGGGGGACTGCCGCGGCGGTGGCAGCCAAAGCCCAGCGCCAAGACGCTGGCATGGGGGGAGTGCACGCCCTGACGCGCGCACTCCCCGACACCGCGTTGAGAGCGGCAGTCGCGTCAGCAGAGAACGCCCCCCTTACGCCTCTCCCCACAGCATCTTTGCCTCCGCCACCCAGGCACCAAAGCCTGCCGGATCCTCTGGGAACCGCTCGTACAGCTCCCTGATCTTGGCTGCCCTTCCCGACACCTCCAGCAATCGCTTCAGGCTGTCCCACGAAAAGCTGCCGCTCAGCACCCCACCCAGCAGCTTTGCGCCCATCGACAGCGTCTTGCCCAGCGACATCTCTGTCGCATAGTGCAGGTTCATCTGCTCGAAATCCTCACTGCTGAAGATCAGGTTGCTGTGGAACAAAAAGTCAACCTCCTCCCGAGACAACTCGGCAGCGGCTGGAAGCTGCACAAACATCGAGGCAAACTTGGCCCCCTGATCGCGGAAATAGCGCGCGTTGTACGGCCACAATGCTTCCCGGCCTGTGTCACCTGCCCTGAGCGCCTCCGCTGCCACCTCAGCGGCCATCTGGCATGCAGTGAACGAGGAGGTCACGCCCTCCCCCGAGAAGGGTTTCGTCTGAAAGGCGGCATCGCCCACTACCATGAACCCATTGCCCACCAGCGAATAGGGCGAGCGGCGGTACGGCGTCCTGCCCTGCGTGCGCTTGACCACGTTGCCGGGGTCGCCAAAGTACTCCTCGCGCCACTCCTTGTGCCGCGCCCAGGCATACTCATAGCCCCCCGGCTGCCCGATGCCCAGGATCGCCCCGTCGCCTCGGCTGGGATTCCAAAAGGCCTTGTGAAAGGGGTAAAAGTTCAGCCCAGATGGGACATCCGGCCCCAGCTCATCGCGGAACTCCAGGCACACGTAGAGGGTCTGCTCTGGCGTGATCGTATCGGTCTCCACCCCGAGCTCCGCCGGAAGCCGTGTGCGCACTGTCCCATCGATCCCCGAGGCATCCACCACCAGCCCGCCCCGCACCTCCAGGAGCTCTCCATCCCTGTATGCCTGAACGCCGACTAGAGTACCATCCTCCACGATCGGCCCCACTACTTCTACCTGGGGCAGGATCTCGCCGCCTGTGTCGCGCACAAGGCGATGCATGCGTTGGTGGAACGATGGCTTGTGCATCACATAGAAAGCATAGGCGACCTCGTTCTGCACCGCCAGATCCGGCGACCATGCCAGCCCGGTCGCATGGTGCCCCAACAGCTCGTCGCCACTGGGGTGCTCCAGACCGAATTGGTCAAAGCGAACCTCGTCCATATGAAAGATGTCGATCGCCTGCCCTACCTGTTCAAGCGCCAGCCTCTCCAGAGCTACCGTCCGGAAACCGGCCTGGTTCAGCCGCCAGGCAAAGTAGCAGCCGCTCGTGCCGGCCCCCACCACAACTGCGTCGGTATGCAGTGCTTCCGCCATCGATCCGTCTCCTCTCCTCTGTCAGTCAGCCGTGCGGGCAACCACAAGACGCCCGTTGTTTTCCGGTCGCTTGCAGTATAGCACACCACTGCCATGCCCTGCAAATGCACGCAATGGCACCAGTCCCTCCACGCGTGATCGCCGCAGTCAAGCTCGAGTCTCGCTCACGCCGGGCCACAGTCCGGCGATAGGGCTAGGACATGTGC
>JBFFCR010000520.1:0-2584 GCA_041559855.1 Anaerolineae bacterium
GATACGACCCTCTCTCGGGCCTCTTGGTGGGCGCAGCGGTCACAATGAACAAGCTAGCGGCAGATCCGGATGTCCAGGCTCACTTTCCGCTGCTGGCACAGGCTGCCGGAAGCGTTGCATCCTACCAGATTCGGAACCGGGCAACGTTGGGTGGAAATCTCTGCAATGCTTCGCCATGCGCCGACACCGCACCTGCTACCCTGGTACTGGACGCGCAGTTCATCCTTCAAGGTCCGGACGGGGAGCGCGCAGTTCCAGCCAACGAGTTCTTCCTCGGTCCGGGTCGCACAGCGCTGCGCCCTGGCGAGTTCATGATCGCCATTCGCTGTCCGCCCCCTCGAGCGCGAGTCGCCGCAAGTTACCAAAAGCTGGGTCGAAGCAAAGCTGGTGATCTGGCGCTCGTCAGCGTCGCAGCCGTGGGAAGCCCAGACGACTCTGTCCCTTCCGGGTTTCTGTTCAGGGTCGGCCTCGGCTCTGTTGCCCCGACGCCAATACGGGCGCCCCAGGCGGAGGACATTCTCGCGACCAAACCGCCTGGCGCAGCCACCTTTGCGTTGGCGGCGGATGCGGCGAGATCGGCAGCCAGTCCCATCACCGACGTGCGCGGCACCGCTGAGTATCAGCTAGCAATGGTCCGCGCGCTCACCCTTCGAGGCTTGAGAGCAACGTGGGATAGGCTGAGGGAGGGCAACTGATATGTCATACCGAACGATCAACACAACCGTGAACGGGGCAAGTGAACGTCTCGATGTACCCGCCAACATGACGCTGCTGCAGATGCTCCGTGAGAAACTGGCTCTTACCGGCACAAAGAACGGCTGCGAAGCTGGCGAGTGCGGGGCCTGTACAGTACTGGTAGATGGCGAAGCGGTGAACTCTTGCATGATGCTCGCAGTCGAGGCTGATGGGTGCGAGATCCTCACGGTAGAGGGATTGGCATCGGAGGGGAACCTGAGCCCTCTCCAGCAGGCATTCGTGGAGCACAACGCTGTCCAGTGCGGCTTCTGTACTCCTGGGATGCTCATGTCAGCCCACGCACTGCTCCAGCGCAACCTCAAGCCAACTGACGAGCAGATCAAACAGGCGCTGGTGGGCAATCTCTGCCGCTGCACGGGCTACGTGCGCATCATCCGTGCCGTGCGGGCCGTCGCCGATCGAGCCGCCAGCACCAAGGGAGGCGCGTGAGATGACTGAGCACACGTCAGAGCCAGTCGGAAAGAGCGTCCCGCGGATCGATGTTCATGAAAAAGTGACCGGCTCAGCCACCTTTTCTGACGACATCCAATTCGGCCCCGGCCTCTACTTCGGGCGCCTGGTTCGCAGTCCCCTCGCACATGCCCTGATCCTTAGCATCGACGCCACCGAGGCGCTGCAGATCCCTGGTGTCAAGGCCGTCGTCACCGGAGACGATCTACCCAAGAACATCGGCCTGTATCTCATCGACCGCCCTATCTTTGCACGAGACCGGGTCCGCTACGTCGGCGAGCCGGTCGCCGGTGTCGTCGCCTCCAGTGACGAAATCGCGTACAGGGCAGCCCAACTGGTGCGCGTAGAGTACGAGGAGCTGCCCGCGGTCTTTGATCCAGTGGAAGCTGCCCACCGAGATGCTCCCCTGCTTCATCCAAACTTGGCCGACTACGAGGTTGCCAACTTTATCTTCCCTCAGCCTGGCACCAATATCTCCGAGCATTTCAAGCTGCGCCGCGGGGACGTGGACAGCGCCTGGGCACAGTGCGCAGCTATCGTTGAAGGGACCTTCCGCCTGCCGCAGATCCAGCACGTGCCTATAGAGCCACACGTGGCAGTGAGCCTGTGGGAATCATCAGGCCAGGTCACACTGTGGACCTGCTCGCAATCCCCCTTTGCCCAACGCGACATGGTGGCGCAAAGCCTCGATATCCCCCACGGCAACCTCCGCGTCGTATCGCCCTATGTGGGAGGCGGCTTTGGAGGCAAGGCTGGTATCTCCATGGAGGTCTGCGCCGTCGCCATGGCCCGCGCCGCCATGGGACACCCGGTCAAGCTGCGCATGACCCGCGAGGAGGAATTCATCGGCACCACGGTCCGCCAGAGCCTGGTAGCCCGCACCAAGATAGGCTGCGGCAGCACCGGCAACCTGCTGGCCATGGAAACTCAGTACTACTTTGGTGGCGGCGCCTATAACGACTACGGGGTCAACATCGCCCGGGCCGCCGGGTACTCCTGCACCGGACCCTACCTGATCCCAAACGTCAAGGGCGATTCCTACTGTGTCTACACCAACCTGCCCATCGGCAGCGCCATGCGCGGCTTTGGCATGCCCGAGATCCACTGGGGTATCGAGCAGATCATGGACCAGCTTGCCGAAAAGATAGGGGTGGACCCCGCCGACTTTCGCCGTCGCAACTGCGTCAAGTCCGGTCAGTCCATCTTGACCGGCATGGAGATGCCCCCCATCGACCTCGTCGCCTGCATCGACAAGGCCACGGAGGGTGTCGAGTGGGGCAAGCAGCAGCCTGCCTCCGCACCGCACAAGAGGCGCGGCAAAGGCATCGCCATCATGTGGAAGGCACCCGCCATGCCGCCCAACCCAGGCAGCGCGTCC
>JBFFCR010000521.1:0-2583 GCA_041559855.1 Anaerolineae bacterium
ATTTCTGTTACGACACCCGCCTGCTGAATGAAGGAGAGCTGTTTCTGGCCGTCGTGACCGACAGGGGCGACGGCCATGACTACGTCTTGGACGCAGCGCGCAACGGGGCGGCCGGGGTGCTCTGCCAGCGACCCTTTGACCTGGCGAGCTATGGCGTCACCTGTATAGTCGTGGAGGACAGCCGCAAGGCCCTGCTGGACTGGGCGCGCCTTATCCTGCACAAGTTACGCCCTGATGTGGTGGGGATCACCGGTTCCAGCGGCAAGACCACGACGAAGGAACTGGTTGCGGCAGTTCTGTCGCAGCGCTACCCTGTCTTTCGCAACTATGGCAGCTACAACGACCGCTACGGCCTCCCCATTGCCCTGGGCAGGCTTCAGGCTGAGCAGCGCGTAGCTGTTCTGGAACTGGCTTGTGATGGCATAGACGAGATTGGTGAACTGGCGGCCCTTACGCGCCCTCGGATTGGCGTGGTGACGGTGGTCAACGAGACACATCTGGCCTATCTCGGCTCGTTGGAGGCCATAGCCGAGGAGAAGGGACGCCTGGTCGAAGCCTTGCCACCCGCGTCGGAGGGCGGGGTAGCCATCCTGAACCACGATGACCCAAGGGTGCACGCCATGGCACGGCGCAGCCGGGCCCAGGTCGTGACCTACGGGCTGGATCCTGATGCGGATCTGGTTGCGGGCGCGGTCACAGCAGGACCCGGCGGCATCTCTTTCACCGCCTACGTCAAGGACTTTTTCCCGGTTCCAGGCTGGAAGGGCAGGCGCAAGCTGCGCGTGAGCCTGCCGCTACTGGGCCGGCACAATGTGTACGCTGCCCTGGCAGCGGTCGCAGTCGGGTTGGCCCTGGGCGTGCCTCTGGAGGAAGCCCTGGAGCAGCTGGCTGGCGTCGCTCCACTGCCGGGACGGCTCTGTCCTGTGCCTGGCATTCGGGGCAGTCTGATCCTAGATGACAGCTTCAACGCCAGCCCCGCCTCAGCCCTCGTCGCGTTGGATACGCTGGCCCTGTTCTCTGAGGGAAGGCGATTCGCCGTTCTGGGCGATCTTGTGGAGCGGCCCGCCCAGCTTGCCCAACTCGGGAGCTTTGAATCAGATGCCCAGCGTCGCATTGGCGAGCGCGTGGCCCAGGTGGCTGACGTCCTGGTTACCCAGGGCGACAGTGCCCGGCTTGTCGCCCAACAGGCCCAGCACCAGGGAATGGCTGCGGAGCAGATAGTGGTGACCTATACCCCGGAAGATGCCATTCGCGGCCTGACAGATCGCCTGAAGGCAGGCGACACGGTACTGGTCAAAGGGGCTCTGGAATCGCGCATGGAGCGGGTGGTCGCCGGTCTGCTGGCCCACCCTGAGCAGGCACCCCAACGGCTGGTGCGGCAGACGGCAGGATGGCGCAAGGTGCAGCTCAAGCATCCCGGGAGACCCACCTGGTTGGAGGTCAATCTCGAAGCCATTGCCCACAATGTAAGGCGCGTCGTTCAGATCGTCGGACCCAGAGTAAAGGTGATGGCAGTCCTCAAGGCGGACGGCTATGGACATGGCGCGGTCCGGGTTGCCCGCACCGCCCTGAACAACGGCGCGCACTTTTTGGGTGTGGCAGGCATCAACGAGGGACTGGTGTTGCGCAAGGCTGGCATATCGGCCCCGATCTTGGTCCTGGGCTTCACACCCGCCTGGCAGGCGCGGGAATTGGTGCTAAACCGACTGTCAGCCACGGTCTTTGACACGGATGTGGCGCAGGCGCTAAGCCAGGCAGCAGGGCAGCTAGACAGCCAGGTTAGGGTCCACATCAAGGTCGATTCAGGCATGGGACGGCTGGGCCTCTTGCCCGACGACATACCCCCGTTTGCACTGAGCTTGCGCTCTCTGCCCAACCTGGTGATCGAGGGGATCTTTACCCACTTTTCCGTGGCCGATGCGGACCCTGCCTACACGCACTGGCAAGTTGATCGATTCCGGGGGGTGCTGCAAGCCCTCGCGGAAGAAGGCATCGATATTCCGTTGGTACACGCTGCCAACTCGGCAGCCATCCTTAGCCTGCCCGAGAGTCACTTTGGCATGGTGCGGTTGGGGATCGCCATGTACGGCCTGCATCCCTCGCCTCAGGTCCGGTGCCCGCCCGATTTCAGGCCGGCCCTGAGTTTCAAGACAGAGGTAGCCCAGGTAAAGGCACTGGCGCCAGGCAGTTATGTCAGCTACGGAAACACCTACCAGACCACGGAGGAGCAACGTATTGCCGTTATCCCGGTCGGCTATGCAGACGGCTTCCGTCGAGCACCGCGCCATTGGGGAGACGTACTAGTGCGAGGCCAGCGGGCGCCCATTGTGGGGCGCGTGTGCATGGATCAGACGATGATCGACGTCACCCACATCGCCGACGTGGGCCAAGGCGACGAAGTTGTGCTCATCGGGGAGCAGGGTGGGGCCAGCATCACAGCCGAGGAGGTAGCCGAGCGACTGGGCACCATCAACTACGAGGTGGTGAGCGAGATCCTGGCCCGTGTGCCCAGGGTGGTTTGAGGAATCCGGCGGGATCTGAGATCCCGCGGGGTCCGAGATCCCGCGGGATCCGAGATCCCGC
>JBFFCR010000522.1:0-2547 GCA_041559855.1 Anaerolineae bacterium
GCCGAGATCCAGCGGAGCCAGACGCGGTCGGGGTCGAGGCCCATCTGCTGGAGGATGGAGTGGAGGATGGCGATGCGGCGGCGGGCCTTAAAGTTGCCGGACTGGTAGTGGCAGTCGCCAGGGTGGCAGCCGCCGATGAGGACGCCGTCGGCGCCCTCGAGGAGCGCCTTGGAGACGTAGACGGGGTCGAGGCCGCCTGAGCACATGAGGCGGATGATGCGGATGTTGGGGGGGTACTGGATGCGGGAGGTGCCGGCGAGGTCGGCGCCGGTGTAGGTGCACCAATTGCACAGAAAGGCGATGATCCTCGGTTCGAATTCGGCTTCGGTCGTCATGGGTTTCCTCAGTTCTCTAGGTTTCGCGGATATCCTCGATCTCGAGATCCAGATCCTGCATGGCTGCCTCAAGTTGGTCCGCCGGCACGCCCTCGATCTTGACGGTCACCACTCCAGTGGTAGGGTCGTCGCCCAAAAAGGTGCCCAGAGCCAGAATGTTGCCGCCCAGCCGCGCGATAGCTGTGGTGATGCGTGCCACCTCTCCCATGCGCTCGGGTATACTCAATGTCAGCCGGAGTCCCTTCACGCGCGCCCCCAATAGCTCCAGAAACACCTTAAAGATGTCGGTCTCTGTGATGATCCCCACCAGCTTGCCATCTTCCACAACCGGCAGGCCCCCGATCTTGTTGTCGGCCATGATCAGGGCTGCCTCCTCCAGAAGCATGTCGGGTGGGACTGTGATCGGGTCGGGCGTCATCAGCTCAGTCACCTGGAGCCTGGAGAGCATGTAGTGCATCTCGTAGATGCTCAGAGAAGTGGCCGGCGAGGGTGAGGCATATAGCAGGTCCTTTTCGGAGACGATGCCGATCAGCTTGCCATCCGCGTCCAGCACTGGCAGACGGCGTACCTGGTTCTGGCGCATTACCCTGAGCGCCTCCGTGATCGGCACGTCGCTGGTGATGGTCACGGGTTTGGTGGACATTCGCTTGCGGATCAGCATCTATCTACCCCTCCCGCACATCTACGATCTCCATGCCCAACGCCTCCATGATCGCGACCAGTTTCTCCCTGGGGGCGTCGGAGACCTTGACCGTGACCATCCGGTTTGTGGGGTCCTGGCCTTGAAACGTGCTCAGGGCGATGATGTTGCCTCCCATGTGGGCAATCTCGCTCGTCAGGCTGGCCAATATCCCTCGCTCTTCAGGAACCAACATGGTCAGCCGCACCCCTTCCTCCCTGGCGCCCAATAGCTCCAGAAAAATCTGGAATAGGTCCGCCTCGGTAATAATCCCCACCATCTTGCCGTCACGCATCACGGGCAGGCTGCTGATCCTGCGGTCGGCCATGGTGCGCGCCGCGTCTTCCAGCGCCGTGTATTCGGTGACAGTGATGACGTCTCGCGTCATGACCTTAGCAACCGCTTCGTCCAGGTGCGCGCGCAAAAGGTCCTTCTCCGAGACGATGCCAACAAGATTCTCATCCGCATCCAGCACGGGCAGATGGCGCTTCTTCTGCCTGGCGAGGATGGACAGTGCCTCCTCGACAGTTGTCTCCCCGGTAATGGTGAGCGGTGTGCGTGTCATTCTCTCTACTACCAGCACGTTACACTTCCTTCCTATTATGCAAATGCAAGCTCAAGGGCTGCCAGGAGCTGGTCGTGCTCAAAGGCCTTCTGCTTGGTGGCCTTGTTGGGGCAGACCACGGCACAGACGCCGCAGCCCTGGCAGAGGGCATAGTCCACATCGGCGACGCGGGTGTCATAGTTCATCACCCGGGCCTGGAACGGGCAGGCCTCGACACAGAGGCCGCAGAAGCTGCAGAGTCGCTCGTTGACCCAGACGGCGGAGGGGCGGTCGGCGAGGGCCTGGGGCGCGAGGAAGGCAGCGGCGCGCATGGCGGCGCCCTGGGCCTGGGCGATGGTCTCGTCGAGGAACCTTGGGCTGTGGGCGAGGCCGGCGACGTAGATGCCGCCCTTGGCGAGGTCGAGGGGCTTCATCTTGGCGTGCTCCTCGCGGAAGAAGCCATAGTCGTCGAGGTCCAGTTGCAGGGCCTGGGCCAGGGGTTGCTGGGGCTCGGGGACGATGGCGGTGCTGAGGACGAGGAGGTCAGCCTGGAGGCCGATCGACTGGTCGATGACGGGGTCGGTGAGGCGGACCTGGAGGACCTGGGGCTGGGCCTCGACCTGGGGCTTGTGGTCCAGGTCGTAGCGGAGAAAGACGACGCCGGCGTCGCGAGCGGCCTGGTAATATGCCTCGCGGGAGCCAAAGGTGCGGACCTCGCGGTAGAGGATGTAGACATCGAGCTCAGGGCGGAGCTGCTTGAGCTTGAGGGCATTCTTGACCGCCTGGGTGCAGCAGATGCGGGAGCAATAGGGGCGGTCGGGCTCGCGGGAGCCTGCGCATTGGATCATGATCACAGAGCGGGCGGTGGCCAGGGTGCCATCGGCGATCTGGAGTTCGAGTTCGCGTTGGGAGAGGACGCGGGGGTCCTGACCGTAGAGATAGTCGGAGGTAGAGGCCGGGCCGCCGCCGGTGGCGACGATGAGGGCGCC
>JBFFCR010000523.1:0-2541 GCA_041559855.1 Anaerolineae bacterium
AGCGCTCCCTGCTCTACGATCTCGGCAGCCAGCCGCGAATTCTGTGCCGGATAGACCACATCGACGCCACAACCCAGGACGGCTATCGTCCGTCCCCCCGCGTCCAAGCAGGCGCGATGGGCCACGGTATCGATGCCCTGGGCCATCCCACTGACCACGGTCACGCCGGCCTGGGCGAGACCTGTGCACACCATGCGCGCTGCTTCCTTCCCATAGACCGATGCTCGCCGTGTCCCGACGACAGCCACAGCCCACTCGTCGCGCGTATCGAGGCTGCCCCGCAGATAGAGAACCGGCGGAGCATTGTAGGCCTGCCGCAGGTTGGGCGGATAGCAGTCATCCACCCAGGTTATGACCTGCGCCCCGGCCCGGCGCACACGCTCCATCTCGGCGTCCAGATCCAGCGTCTCTCGGACTTTGAGCAGGCTCTCCAGGGAGCGCTGATCGAGGCCCGCCTTTTTCAGATCGTGGCTGGGCGCACGCCAGGCAACCTCAAGATCGCCGAAATAATCTACCAGGAGGCGCAGCCGGGCTGCACCGATGCCTGGCACCTTGTTGAATCCAACCCAGTAGTGTCTCTCCGTACTAGACACCTGTCTCCTTCTCAGTCTCCTGAACCGGATAGTACCTAGGTTATGGTAATGGAATCAGGATACAACAGACGGGGGGATTTGTCAAAGTCGGTGCCGCAGCGCCGGTCTTACAAGAGACCTTCCGGTAGCTCGACCACCATCCGGCCGCGTTCAAGGTCGATCTCGAGCACCACGCTTTCCAGGGCGGGAAGCAGCACCTCCCGCCGGCCGGCCCGCGTGTCCTGCACCACGTACACGTCGTTCGCGCCCGTGGCGATGATCTCGACCACCTTGCCCAGGTGTTCGCCAGAGACGGTCCACACATCGAGGCCCAAGATCTGGTACTCGTAGTATTCACCCTCTTCCAGAGGGATTGCGTCTTCGAGTGGTACGTAAACCAGGTATCCGCGGAGGGCTGCGGCAGCATCGCGATCATCACAACCCGCGAGCTTGAGCAAAGCATGTCCCTTGTGCAAGCGAAATCGCTCAAGCACTCTGGGCTCGGGTTCGCCGTCTTCCAGGCCGAGATAGACCTGCTTCAGCCGGCCAAAGCGATGGGGGTCCTCGCTGATAACCTGGGCTTTCAGTTCGCCAGCAATGCCGTGAGCGCCAAGAACCTTGCCGGTGACCAAAAACCTAGGCTCAGAGTCGCGCCGTTGCTCCTCTGAGCCCTGAATTCTCTCCAGCTCACTGGTGACCGACTGCTCCCAGCCGGTCGGGTTCATCACACAATCTCCAGCGTTACACGACGACCCTGTCGGGCAGCTGCCGCGCGGAGCAACACCCGCATGGCATTGGCGACGCGTCCCTGCTTGCCAATGACACGTCCCATGTCCTCGGGTGATACTCGCAGTTCGTAGATGGTCGCACTGGTCCCCTCGATCTCTTCTACGCGAACTGAGTCTGGGTCATCTACCAGAGCCTTGGCCATATACTCGATCAGCTCCTTCATGTTCATGTTCTGCCTCTCTTTCTAGTGCGTTTGGGGTTAGAAGGATTCTACTCCTCGTCTTCAGCAGCCTGGTCCTCATCGACGTCTTCGGCCTCATCGCCTTCTGGGTCGTCGGATTCCTCTTCTTCTTCGGCCTCAGCAGCGGCATCCTCATCTTCAGCTGCCTCTGCCTCATCCGCCTCTTCCTCAGCGTCCGCAGCGGCATCCTCATCTTCAGCTGCCTCTGCCTCATCCGCCTCTTCCTCAGCCTCAGCATCCTCGTCAGCTGCCTCTGCCTCGGCCACTTCTTCCTCAGCCTCAGCATCCTCGTCAGCTGCCTCTGCCTCGGCCGCTTCTTCCTCAGCCTCAGCATCCTCGTCAGCTGCCTCTGCCTCGACCGCCTCTTCCTCGGCCTCTTCAACCGGCTCTGCCTTGGCTGCCTCCTTGGCCGCCTTGGCCAGCTCGAGCTCGGCCAAAATCTCCTCCAATGATTTGGTTCCCTTTCTCACCGCAGGTACCTGGGCCATGATACCCATCTTGTCCAACATCCGCTTGACAGCCTCGCTGGGCTGAGCACCGACGCTCAACCAATACAGCGCGCGTTCGGCATCGATCACCACCGTGGGCGGCTCGGTGCGCGGATTATAGTTGCCGATGATCTCAAGGAACTTGCCATCGCGCGGCGACCGTGAATCGGTCACCACCACGCGATAGTGGGGCTGCTTCTTTGCTCCGGTACGTCGTAATCGAATCTTGACCATGTCTCTCTAGTCACCTCCTCCAAGTCTGGCTCGTGGCGTCATGTCCTTTGCATACATATAACTTCTTCGATCTAAAAAACAAGACTGCAGGGAACTCGTTGCTCCCTACCCATCCAGGCCGCCTAGCATGCCCATCAACCCGCGCATGCCACGCCCACGCTTGCCAGCGCCGGTCAGTTGCTTCATCATGCGCTGCATCTGCCGGAACTGGGTCAGGAGGTCATTGACCTCCGTCACTGTCCTGCCCGAACCCTTTGCGATGCGCCGCTTGCGGCTG
>JBFFCR010000524.1:0-2520 GCA_041559855.1 Anaerolineae bacterium
CTTGGCTTTGATCGCTTCGATCGCTTCAGACATCACTGTCTCCTATTTCGACCCGCATTGGCATTCGTGCTGCCACTTTTCCACGGCCTGCTTTTCCTGTTCGGGGTAGATGCGCTGCCGGGCCAGCAACTGGTCCCAATCTACCTGATGGCCGTCGAACTCGGGTCCATCGACACAGACAAAGCGGGTCTGGCCGCCCACCTCGACGCGGCAGGCCCCGCACATGCCGGTACCGTCGACCATGATCGAGTTGAGGCTGACGATGGTGGGGACGCCAAAGGGCTGGGTGGTCAGCGCGCAGAACTTCATCATGATGGCGGGACCGATGGCCCAGATATGCTTGATGGGGCGCTCTGCATCCAGGAGCTCTTTCATGGGGACCGTCACCAACGCCTTGCGCCCGTAAGAGCCATCGTCGGTACAGACGACCAACTCATCGCTGACGTCCCGCATCTTGCTTTCCCAGAAGAGCAGGTCCTTGTTGCGGGCGCCGATGACCGAGATCACAGTGTTGCCCGCCGCCTTGAGGTCGCGGGCAATAGGATAGATCGGGGCTATGCCCACGCCGCCACCGACGCAGAGCACCGTGCCCCAGTTCTCGATCTCGCTGGGGATGCCCAGGGGGCCGGTGAAGCTGGCGAGGTGCTCGCCGGCCTGCATGGTGCCCATCTCCATGGTGGTCTTGCCTACCTCCTGCACGACAAGGGTGATGGTCCCCCGCTCACGGTCATAGTCGGCGATGGTAAGCGGGATGCGCTCGCTCTCTTCGTGCAGGCGGATGATCACAAACTGGCCGGCCTTGGCTTTGTCTGCCACGGCCGGAGCATGCACCTCGAACAACTTGGTTACTGGGGCCAGGTCCTCTTTGGCCAGGATTTCGTACACGCTGGTGCCTCCTTGCAGTTGCCGCTAGCGCCACGCCGGTGGGGCGCCATAGTCACGGCGAGATTCCAGTGTCAGGTGCGGCCGGACTCTCACCCTGCCCGCCACGCGATCCACGTCCCAGCGGAGGGTGAGGTCGTCGGGCGGGCTAGATCCGCTCTCCCAGCTCGGCGATGCCGCGCAGGGCGGCCATCACGGCGATGAATACCTTCACCATCTCGCCTGGCGGTACGGATCGGAGAGAGAGTTCCTCCGACTGCTCCTCGTCTTCGCGGGGCATGTCCAGCCCCCGCGTGAAGAGATACCCCCCCAACGCGCCCAGTGCTGCGCCCATAATGGCGCCGACGACCAGGCTCTTTTGCTGTAGATTCATGGTCCTTGCCTCCTTGTTAAGATCGCGCTGCATATGCTGTTGACCTGCGCCGCCCTGGCTCGGGCGCCGATGAACGGAGTGACGACCTTGCGACTGATCTCATCGGTCTTGCCTGCCACAAGGCTGGCCTTCTCCTGAGCTAGCGATAAAAAGCTCGCAGTCAACTGCCGCAGCCGGTGCATACCCTTGATGGCGAAGAATAGGACGACGCCTACCGGCAAGATGGCGATCAGTGACAGAAAGATCAGCCACAGCAAGGATATATCGCGCCAAACGGCCAGCCCCATGCTCGCACCTCCTAGTGTATGCGGTACCGCCAGAGTATACCACGTCTCGCGCCGGATGCCAAACGACTTGCCGCCGGAATCCTCCCTGGGCGTGTCCCATAGCGCAGGGCGCCGCACTGCATGCCAGAAACCTTGCTCGCAACGTCTGTCATCTCGCCCCTGCGGGCAGCGGGAGATTCCTCACTTCGCTTCGCGGTGTCCGGAACGAAAAGTCCCGACAGCGACCATGCGCTCCGGCGGTCAGGCACGCGCAACGGCGATGAGGCTCCGGCTTTCCTCCTTATCGTATGGCTCGCACCGGTACGAGCCAAAGAACTCGACCGAGGCGAATCCGGCGGCCAGGAGCAGGCGGCGCTGGTCATCCTGAAGGAGGATATGGGGGTAGTCGACGCTCCATACTTCGAGCTCGGACGCATCCCCATCGCGGTTGATGTCGACGATGTTGTACCGCGCCCCCGCGCCCAGATAGTCGATGACAAAGAGCCGCGTAAACTCACCGGTGTCGGCGGCCAGGATAAAGCGCGGCTTCTCCGCCCATTGCCGGTCGGTGGTGCCCTGGGTAAGCACCAGGATGCCGCCCTGCCTGAGCACTGCGCGCATGCTGCGGAAGGCGCGGAGCACTTGCTCGTCGCTCTCCATGTGCAGGATCGAGCTCGAGAGGCAGGTCACGGCGTCAAAGGGGGTGCGGAACTGATGGGGCAGCTCGCGATAGTCGACCTGGTGCAGCGGGACCGGGATGCCCGCGCCGTCCAGATTCTTGCGTGCCTGTGCCAACATAGATGGCGAGATGTCGGAGCCGGTCACCTCGTAGCCGAGCGAGTGGAACATGTGCAGGTGCTGTCCGGTGCCACAGGCGCAGTCAAGGATGGTCCGTACGCCGTGGCGCGCGAATAGCTGCTGGAAGAAGCCAACCTGCTCGGGATCGTGCTGGCCGAACGCCCCATGAAAGAGGTCGTAGCGCTCGGCGAACCCTGCGTA
>JBFFCR010000525.1:0-2494 GCA_041559855.1 Anaerolineae bacterium
CCCACGCACCCGGCCGACAAGCTGCCGCGCTACCTGTATCTCTGCAAGGAGGTCAAACTCGATTGGCGCGGCCGGGTCCCCGACGGGTACAGCGTCCGCCGCATCGATCGGGCACTGGTGGAGGATCCAGACCTGATCTTCACCGATGCGATCGAGGAGTGGGTGCCGCTGGGCCAGGGATGGGGCAGCGTGGACAGCTTTTTGGAGAACGGTGTTGGCTTCTGTGTCGTGCACGGGAACGAGATCGTCGCCCGGTGCATGGCCGACTGCCGCGCCGAGGCCGGCAACCGCACCGGTGAACGAATCGACGTGGGGATCATCACTGACCCTGCCCACCGGCGACGGGGGTTGGCTTCGATCGTCACCGCGGCGACGGCCGAGTACTGCCTGAGCCACGGGTTCAGCACCGTCGGCTGGCACTGTGACTATGACAACCCCGGCTCGTGGAAGACGGCAGAGAAGGTGGGGTTTGAGCGAGCGCGCGAGTACTTTTACTACTACTATATCTACGAGCTCCCTGACCAGCTATCACAGCTGGGATGGTCTTGCTTCAAGCGGGGCGAATATCGCAAGACAGCTGACTTTTACGAGCAGGTATTCGCCCTGCGGGAAGACAATCCGGACTATTATTACAACTGCGCCGCTGAGGCATGGGGCGCGCTCGGAAATGCGGAGATGGCGCTCAAGTATCTGACCCGTGCCGCAGAGAGGGGATGGCCACACCTGGAGTATACCCGAAAGGTGGAGCGGTTACAGCTACTGCACGGCACACCGGAATGGGAGCAACTCCTGGCGCGGATAGAGCAGAACACGGCGTAGAATCATCAGCGAGGAGAGAGAAACTGTGATGGAAAAGACAGCGAGTAGAGTGATTCATGTTGCCGATGCGCCCGACATCCCGGGACTGGCCTTCCGGGGATTCCGCGGTGAGGAGGATTACGCGGCCATACACCGCATCATCGCGGGCTGCAGGGACGAGGATCAGGCACAGGAAACAACGACGTTAGAAGACATCACCCGCAACTACCGCCACCTGTTCAACTGCGATCCGTACCAGGATATGCGTTTCGCCGAGGTGAACGGAGAAGCAGTCGGGTACAGTCGGGTATGGTGGCAGCAAGAGCTAAAGGGTACGCGGGTGTACCAGTTCTTTGCCCACCTGCTGCCCGTGTGGCGTGGGACAGGCATCCGCCCTGCACTGTTGCAGTGGAGTGAGCGGCGGCTGCGCGAGATCGCACAAAGCCAGCCAGGCGAAGGCCCCCGCGTCTTTGAGGCATGGGCCGCCGATAGCGAGCAACACTGGGAGTCCCTGCTGCTCGAGGCAGGGTACGAGGCGATCCGCTACGGCTTTGAGATGGTACGGCCGGACCTGGAGGACATTCCCGACCTGCCGCTGCCCGAGGGACTGGAGGTGCGCCCTGTACAACCCGAACAGGTAGATACCATATGGGAGGCAGCCCGCGAAGCCTTTCGCGATCACTGGGGCGAGACCGAGTGGCAGCAAGAATGGCTGGATGAGTGGCGCGAGGCGCCCACCTTTCAGCCCCACATCTGGCAGGTAGCCTGGGATGGCGATCAGGTGGCGGGGATGGTGCAGAACTTTGTCAACGAAGAAGAGAACAAGGAATTCGGACGCCTGCGGGGGTACACAGAGGGCATCTGCGTGCGCAGGCCATGGCGGCGCCGGGGCCTGGCCCGTGCCCTGATCGCCCGCAGCTTCCAGGTGATCAAGGAGCTGGGGATGACCGAGGCAGCGCTGGGCGTCGATGCACAGAATCCCAACGGAGCGCTCCAGCTCTACCTCAGCATGGGATTCCAGGAAGTGAAGCGACACATGACCTACCGCAAGCCAATGCGCTGAGCCGAAAGGGCGCGCGCCCGCACGTTGAATCAGCAGGCGCGCGCCTTCCAGAAGCCTGGCAAAGAGGAAAAACAGCATGAGAACGATCGTCCGCGAATGGGATTGGTGGGCCTATCACTACCGTGTGGTGCACCGGTCGCAGATTCCCGGCATTGAGCAATGGGACGACGACCTGGTGGAACTGATTCTCCATGTGCTCGAACTGAAGCCGGGCGACCGGGTCCTGGACCTCGCCTGCGGTAGTGGGGAGCATGCTCGGCGCCTGGCAAAGCGCGGCATGGAGGTAGTGGGCGTGGATATCGCCCCCAGCCTCGTCGCGTACTTCCAGGAGCGAGCAGCAGAGCAGGATATCACAACAGCCCGCTTTGTGCAGGGCGACATGCGCGAGCTGGACTATGTTGCTGAGTTCGATGCCGTACTGCTGCTGAGCGGCAGCTTTGGCTTCTTTGACGACGCGACCAACGATGATGTGCTGGCCCGGATCGCGCGGGCGCTACGGCCCGGAGGGCGCGTGCTGATAGACGTCTTTGACCCGGCACAGATGGTAGTGCGCCCGCCCCGTCGCTCGTGGAGCCACTATGGCGGCGGATATGGCCTGCGCACCACATGGTGGGAGCCAGAGACCTGCACCTA
>JBFFCR010000526.1:0-2492 GCA_041559855.1 Anaerolineae bacterium
CGGCTGCTTGGCCTTGATCTGGCCCGCCGGCCCGCCGAGCGCCTGATCGCGGTTCTCCTGTTCAGCCACACGCATTGGGATCACATCCAGGGATTGCCATTCTTTACCCCAGCTACGATGCAACAGAACCGTCTGGTTGTGCTGGGTGAGCGGCGGATGGACAGACGCCTGGAGCAGATTCTGGCAGGCCAGATGGTTGATGCCTACCTGCCGTTCACCCTGGATGACCTGCGCGCGGATCTCCTGATCAAGGAGGTTCACGACGGCGAAAAGCTCGTGGTGGGCAACCTTACATCGGTGCTGCCCAGGCGGCTGCACCATCCTGGTGGTGTCTTTGGCTACCGCATCACCTGCCAGGACAAGACCGTGGTCTATGCCAGCGACGTGAGCCATCCCGTTGACGGGCTCGATCCCGCGGTGGTCGATCTGGCCAGGGATGCCGATCTGCTCATACATGATGCGCAGTACACGCCTGAGGAAAGAGAGCTTCATGTCGGCTGGGGGCACAGTAGCTGGACTGATGCCGTCCGGGTGGCACAACAAGCAAATGCGCAACGACTGGCGCTCTTCCATCACGACCCACTGCACACGGACGACGAGCTGGAAGAGATCGAGCGGGAGGCCCAGGCCATCTTTCCCGGCGCCGTTCTGGCGCGGGAAGGGATGGAAATAGAGATACGATAGGGAACGCAGGCAGAGATGGAGAGAGCGTCTGTCCTCGATCCATTCGATATCAAGAGTGCGCAAGTCACCATTTTGATTGTGGATGACTCGGTGCTCGGCGCCCAACTGGTGCAGATGCACCTGGAACGGGCCGGCTATCAGGTGCAACTCGCGCACACTGGCAGCGAAGCTCTCGCCTCTGTGGAGGCCAACCCGCCGGACCTGATCATACTGGATGTGATGATGCCCGGATTGGATGGTTTTGAGGTGTGCGAGCAGCTCAAGCGGGGCCGCACAACCTGGTTCATCCCTATTATCCTGCTGACAGCGCTGCACGAACCCCGAGACCGGCTTTGCGGCATCGAGGCCGGCGCCGACGATTTTCTGTCCAGGCCGTTCAACCGCGAGGAGCTTCTGGCCCGGGTGCGTTCGCTGCTTCGGCTCAAGTTCGCCCGGGATGCCCTACAGACCGAGCGCAACCGGCTGGCGTTGCTGCAGAGCATCAGCCAGGAAATCAACAGGCAGCTGGCACTGGACAAGGTTCTGAGTGGGATTGCCCATCACACCCGGGAAGCGCTCGGAGCCAGCATGTGCAGCATCATCATCTTTGAGCAAGACCGGCGGATCACCCGGCAGTTCATCAGCCGTCAAGGACTGGCGCCCGAGGTGGCAGGCCCGGTCACGCCGGCCGTCTTGCAGGAGGGGTTGGGGGGCTGGGTCCTCCGCCACCGTGAGAGCACGATCGTGCAGGATGCCTCCCGGGACCGGCGCTGGCTTACGCTACCCGGCGACACGCACCAGGTTGGTTCGGTCATTGCCGCTCCCGTGTTGGCCGGCAAGGAGATGGTTGGATTCCTTCTACTGACGCACGGCATGCCCGGTTTCTTTAATGACAATCACCTTACCCTCCTGGACCCTATCGCGGCCCAGGCTGCGATAGCCGTACGGAATGCTCACCTCTATGAGAGGGAGCAGCGACGGCGCCAGCAGTTCGAGCATCTGCAGAGTGCCGGGGCGGAGATAAGCGCCGAGATGGACCGCGATGCCCTGAACCGGCTCATCGTTGACCACGCGCTCTCGCTGCTCGGCGCGCCTGCCGCCAGCTTGATGCTGCTCGATGATTCGCAAAGCTTCCTCATCGTAGAAGCTTACTCTGGCTTGCCCGAGGAGTATGCCCGGCGCGAACAGATTCCCATGGGCGAACTCGAGCCGTTTCTCAAAGGCGGCAGACGCTTCTTCCAGATTGCCGACCTGCGCCACCTGTCCTTTGGACGATCCGGGCTGATCGTGCCGGAGGGAATTGTGAGCCAGCTATCGTTGCCCCTGTCTGCGTCCGGGCAGTTCATTGGCCTGCTGAACCTCTATAGCAGGCACGAACCCCGTCCCTTTAGCCCTGAAGAGATCAATCTGGGGGAAACCTTTGCCTTGCAGGCGGCCATTGCGCTATCCAACGCCAGGCTGCTGGCCCATGCGCGGGAAGAGAGCGGCAAGCTGTCCGCCGTACTCGGCGGCACCACCGATGCCGTGCTGGTGCTCGATGAGGAGCAGAAGCTCATCCTCGCCAATCCTGCAGCCGAAGCTGCCCTGGGACTAGATGCGGCGTCATACCTGGGGAAGCGACTGTCCGGCAATGTTCCATCTCGCATTCTAGAGATCTTTGAGCAGGTGGCGTCTAGTGGGCAGGCCGCCTCGGCCGAGGTGGCGCCGGAGAATGGCAGCAGGCTCTACGTCAGCGTCTCGCCGGTGGCAGGTGTGGGACAGGTAGCCGTAATACAGGACATAACGCTCCTGAAAGAGTTGGAGGAGATGCGCCTGCGGGCCGAGCAGGA
>JBFFCR010000527.1:0-2472 GCA_041559855.1 Anaerolineae bacterium
CGATCAGTTCCATGGAGAGCGCTTGTACCTCATCCACGGGGGCGTCGGGATCCACGGTAAAGGTGCCCACGACCTTCCCCTGCACCGCCTTGGACAGTACATCGAGGAACTGGCTGACGTTGGCCTCGGTGCCTCCCACCACGAGGCGCCTGCACCCACGAGCGTTGCAGAACGCCTCTGTCTCCTCGGCGACCTGCTTCAGGTTGCGCATGACCACCGCCTCGCTCCGCCGCGCTACCGATGCCGTGATCCCGCCACGCATCCCTGTCACCCCGGAGGCCCCACCGTGCTTGGCTCTGCGCACCGCCTCGCCCAGCGTACCGGTGGCCTCCTCCAACTCGCCCTGATTGAACAGAAACATCCGTGATCCCTCGCTATCCACCAGGATCACCCCGTATCTGCCATACGCATCCAATACGTCGGTCAACGGCTTGATGAAAGGCCGGTGCGACACGTACGCATAGCTGTGCACCGGCACCGCTAGCGAGTAGCTTCGCCAAAAGTCGGCGTCCTGACACGAAAAGACAACCACTCCCTTGCCCTGCCAGTCGTATTCAAAGTCAAAGTACCGCTCCACAGCCTCGACATCGGCTGGGTCGGCTTCCCCTGAAACCTGCTTGAGCAAGGACCGTAGTGTCAGCCTGTACTGATCGGTGGTCTGCTGAGTAGTGTCTACGTTCAGATACAGGCTTAGGACAGGTGTGCCGTTACTTCGGAACTCTACCAACTGGCTCAGATCTCGCTCTGTGAACACTGTACCCTCCTCTCAACAATAAGATGGATGGAACCTTGATCTATTGGCCTTCGCCAGCGCCTAGCGGTCGCTGGGACGCTCCTCCAAAACAAGCGTCACACTGCGTTCAACCCCATCGCGCACGATGGTCACGTTGACCTCCTCACCGACGCTCGTATTGCTCGCCAAATAGTTCACCAGATCGTCGAAATCGTTGACGGGCATCCCTCCAATGGCCACCAGAATATCACCTCCCTCCCACATTGGCCTGCCCGCGATGACTACTTCCGAATCTCCTCCCAAGAGACCTGCCTTTGACGCCGGACTGTCTGGCTCCACGGAAAAGATGAGGACCCCCGTCTCAACCGGCAACTCCATGACCTCGACCATCTCTGGCGAAATGGTCGCCCCCGTCACGCCCACCCAGGGGTGGCGGTAGTGCCCCAAGCTGATCAGCTCTGGCACCACCCGCCTGACAATATCCACCGGGATGGCAAACCCCACGCCAGAGTTGACCCCGGTGAGCGAGCGGATTGCCGTATTGACGCCGATCACCTCCCCCTGTGAGTTGAGCAAGGGTCCGCCCGAATTGCCCGGGTTGATAGCGGCATCGGTCTGGATCAGCTCCGCGATCTGAAAGTCGCTGTCATCCCGCGGCAGCGTCCGGCCAAGGGAGCTGATGATCCCCGTTGTCACCGTGCGCGCCAGCCCAAAGGGATTGCCGATGGCGATGGCCCGCTGACCGACCCGCAATCCTGCAGACTCGCCGAGCGGCACCACTGTGAGCAGATCCGCCGCGACGTCGATCTGTATCACTGCCAGATCGCTGCCAGGATCCGTGCCGACGACCGCCGCCGGCACCGTGTGCTCGTCGGCAAGGGTCACCAGCAGATTCGGATCTGCCTGGGCCACATGATCGTTGGTGACGATATGTCCCTCGCGGTCGATGATGAACCCGGAGCCGATGCACGAG
Source organism: Anaerolineae bacterium (assembly GCA_041559855.1). Lineage (GTDB taxonomy): Bacteria > Chloroflexota > Anaerolineae > JAAYZQ01 > JAAYZQ01 > JBFFCR01. The sequence goes on from JBFFCR010000527.1 coordinate 1,707, forward strand.
CCGAACTGCTCAGGCGCGGTGATGCAAACCACCCCCGGGGCCACCCGGGCGTAGACATCAATGACAATCTGCTCCTCAATGTCCACCGCAGACGCGATCACCTGCGGCTGGGGCGTCGGTGTCAGTACGATGACCACCGGAGTCTGCGTCTGGACCGCAACTGGCTCCTGGGTTTCGGGCGTAGATAGCTGCGAAGAAAGTTCAGAGAGACTGCACGCCACCACACTCAGCAAAAGCAACGCCAACCCGACCGACAGTACGAACCACTTTCTAGAACGATTACCCACGCTACTAGCCTCGAATAGACGTATTGAACCGAAACACAACAGGGGCTGGTCAACCAGCCCTCCTCCCTGTGTATTAGGTTCTTCTATATGGACATCCCGATGGACTTATCTTTGTCCCTCTCTGTCACACATGACAGGCAAGAACTCGACACCCCGCCGACCCTATTGTACCTCGTTTCGCCAAAAAGATCAAGTGCCGACCCTGACCCCATCCCTACGCTTTCCCTCCATTGCCTGACAGCACCCGGACGGCCCCCGCAGAGCTGGGCAGGCCGATTGTAGCACAGGAACCCTGTAGGGACGCCCCGGCGGGGCGTCCCTCACGATGGCCGAAGGTCTCCCGACTTCACGATGGCCGAAGGTCTCCTGACCGAGGCCCCCCAGCCTGTCGACGCCTGCCTCGCGGAGCTTGCGCATGGCCACCGACTCAAAGGACCCGTGGTCCAGATTGTGTAAAACCTCCAGGCTGGCGCCAGCGA
>JBFFCR010000528.1:0-2471 GCA_041559855.1 Anaerolineae bacterium
ATCCTGGAGGCGCGTAACGTAACCAAACGCTTCCCTGGGGTGCTTGCCAATGATCGTGTAAGCTTTTCGCTCAACGAGGGAGAGATCCTGGCCTTTCTGGGCGAGAACGGCGCGGGCAAGAGCACGTTGATGAACATCCTCTACGGCCTGTATTCGCAGGACGAGGGCGAGGTTGAGGTCCGGCAGAGGCCTGTAGAGATCAACGATCCCAACGACGCCATCGAACTGGGCATCGGCATGGTCCACCAGCACTTTCAACTGGTGCCAGTCTTTACCGTAGCCGAGAACATTGTGATGGGCACCGAGCCGACCCGCTTTTCCTTCTCGTGGAAGACGATGGGAATCGCCGGCGGGGCAAGTGCCCTGCTCTTTTTCTTGGGCGGCATGCTTACCTTGGACCATCCATTGCTGTGGCTGCGGGCTGCGTTCGCCGCCGGCGCGGCAGTGGCTGCCCTTTATGGCTTGTTCGTCTTTCTGGGTTACCTGAGCCGTCTGCTCGCGTTCAAGCTGTATTTCCCCTTGGTGACAATTGGCAGTGGTCTTTTGTTCTTCTTCTCGCCAATCATTGTGGGCTTGTGGACAGTGCTGGTGGGAGCGAAAGACTTTGACGCGTTGTCTTTGGTTCCTTCCACAGTCGACGCAAGTCGTATTCCCTTGCTGGTCTCTCTGACTCTTCTCTTCGCGATCGTTTCCTACCCCATGTTGAGGGTGGTTACAACTGCCCTCGACCGGCGTACTGCCGCGCGTCGCATTCGCGAGCTCTCGGATCAATACGGCCTTGTCGTGGACCCCGATGCGGTTATCGAGGACATCCCGGTGGGGGTGCAGCAGCGCGTGGAGATTATCAAGACCCTCTACCGCGAGGCCGAGATCCTGATCCTCGACGAGCCAACGGCCGTCCTCACTCCCCAGGAGACCGAAGAGCTGTTTGAGATCATGCGCGGGCTGGTTGCCCAGGGCAAGTCGATCATCTTTATCACGCACAAGCTGAAAGAGGTGATGACCATTGCCGACCGGGTCGTGGTCCTGCGCAACGGACGGGTCGTCGGCGAGACGACACCAGCCGAAACCTCGGAAGAGGAACTGGCTGAGATGATGGTCGGGCGCGAGGTCGCGCTGGTCGTGGACAAGGGACCTGCCTCGCCAGCAGACGTGGTGCTGGAAGTGAGCAACCTGACTGCCGATGACCAGCGCAATCAGCCTGCCCTGCGCGGCGTGGATCTATTTGTCCGTGCTGGCGAGGTGTTGGGTGTGGCTGGTGTGCAGGGTAACGGGCAGACAGAGCTGGTGGAGGTGCTCACCGGGCTCCGTCAGGCCACGGGCGGTTCAGTACACATTCTCGGTCAGGAGATGACCAACGCCAAGCCCCGCGCCATCACTGAATTGGGGGTGGCTCACATCCCTGAGGATCGCCAGCGCGACGGGTTGGTCTTGTCATTTCCCATCTATGACAACCTGATCCTACAGACCTACTACGAGCCTCCTTTTGCCCAGAGGGCAGGGCTGCAGTTTGACCAGGTGTACAAGTATGCCGGGCGGGTCTCCGAGGAGTTTGACGTTCGCACGCCGAGCATCGCGCTCCCGGCCCAGAATCTCTCGGGCGGGAACCAGCAAAAGGTGATCGTCGCCCGCGAGTTCTCGAGACCGATCAAGCTCCTCATCGCGGCGCAACCGACGCGGGGGCTGGACGTGGGTTCCATCGAGTATATCCACAAACGTCTGATCCAGAAGCGGGATGAAGGGGTGGCGGTCCTCTTGGTCTCTGTCGAGCTGGACGAGATTATGGCGGTATCCGATCGCATCGCGGTCATGTACGAGGGCAAGATCGTAGGCACGGTCGACGCAGACAAGATCTCTCGCGAGGAACTGGGGTTGTTGATGGCCGGTGCCCAGCTCGGAGAGAAAGGAGGCGTGAGCGTTGGCTGACGAACAGATGTCGCAGACAGGCTTGAGACAGCGAGTTGCCCGCCTTCCGCTTGCGGTCCGGTTGGTCTTCCTTGCGGCACTGCTGGTCCTAGTCATTCTGATGATCCTTGTGCCGGACCTGGCCGCGGTGGGCAAATCGGTTAGCGAATGGCTCATGCTGATCCTGCTGATGGCGCTCGGGCTCTGGTCAATCACGCTAGTCCAGGGTCTGCTCGTCCTGGCAGTGGTGTCGATATGGCGAGGCGGCTGGCGATGGATGAGAGAGTGGTTGGGCTCCCGATTGCGCGGTCGTGCGGTCCTGGCTCCGGTTTTGGTCACCGCGCTGTCCATTAGTGTTCTGGTGCCGCTGCTCACCGACACGCTGGCTAGATTGGAGCTGATGTTCGTCGACCCGTTCGCCTACCTGGGCCTTGTGGTTTCGCTGCTCAGCAAGTGGCTGATGTTGATCCTGCTGGTAGCTCTGGGGCTCTGGCCAATCACGCTAGTCCTGGGTCTGCTCGTCCTGGCAGTGGTGTCGATATGGCGAGGCGGCTGGCGATGGATGA
>JBFFCR010000529.1:0-2468 GCA_041559855.1 Anaerolineae bacterium
GAACTATGACTGGCTCCAGGGCACGTCAATGGCCGCGCCGCAGGTCTCTGGCCTGGCGGGGCTGCTGTTCTCCATGGGCCTGACCAATAACGCCCAGGTCAGGCAGATCATCGAGAGCACGACGGACAATCTGGGCCCTGCCGGCTGGGACCCGACCTACGGTTGGGGGCGGATCAACGTGTACAATGCCGTCGTGGAGGCGGGAGGGGGCGGGGGCAATGAACCTCCGATCGTCGACATCACAGAACCCACCGATGGCGCGACGTTCGATTCGGGTGCTTTGATCAGCTTTGCCGGTACCGCGTCAGATACCGAAGATGGTGACCTCACGGGCAGCTTGATCTGGACCTCTAGCCTGGATGGTGAAATCGGCAACGGAGGCGCCTTCAGCGCGGTGCTCAGCAATGGCACGCACACCATCACCGCCTCGGTGACCGACTCTAGCAACAGCACCGGCACTGACAGCATCACCGTCGCCGTCAGCAGCGGCGGGGGCGGCGGCACGATGCACGTTTCTGCCATCGAGATGTGGTACAGCCGGGCCGGGGTGAACTATATCGTCTATACCAAGGTGACCATCGTGGACGAAGGGGGCGCCCCGGTTTCGGACGCCACTGTGTACCTGCAGATGACCATCCCTGACAGCGGGACCGCGACCGGATCGGCGGACACGGGTCCCGATGGCACCGTGACCTTTAGCTACAAATCCAAGAGGACGGGAACTTATGTGTCGGAGGTGACCGACGTGACCCACGCTACGCTCATCTACGACCCCGGTGATGTGACAGAGGCATCACTCAGCGTGCCCTGATCCAAGAATGCTCTGACAGGTCAGCAGTCTTCCGCTAGCCTGCAATTCCATCCATCCCGGGGCGAGGTGGCCCACAAGGCGCCTCGCCCCGTTCCTTTGTGCCGAGAGAGGCCGTATCTCGCGGGCGCGTCGTGCGTCATATTCAGTGAGGGCATCGTGGCGAATCCTCCCGATGCCGGCTCCAACATAGGAGAGGAACTTGGTCGAAGAACAAGCGCTGCTCCGCGGGGCGCGCGAGTTGGATGAGCCTGCCCTCAGCGCGATCTTTGAGACGTACTATCCGCTTCTGTACCGCTACATCTACCAGCACGTGCGGCACAGGGTGGCGGCGGAGGACCTGACCGCCGAGGTCTTGACCCGGATGCTGGAGCAGTTGGCCCAGGGACGCGGACCCAGGCGGCATCTGCAGGCCTGGCTGTACCGGGTGGCGCACAACCTGGTGGTCGACCATGCGCGGCGGCAGGTGCACCGCGAGCACGAGGCTTTGGAGGAAGACGTAGCCTCGGGCCAGCAGTCCGTGGAGATGGAGGTCCATGGCAGCATCCTGCGGCAGCGGGCCGCGAGCGCCCTGCAGAGGCTCACGCCGATGCAGCGCGCGGTAATCATCCTCAAGTACCTGGAGGGGTACACGAACGACGAGGTGGCGCCGATGCTGGAGCTATCGGTGGGGGCGGTCAAGGCCTTGCAGCACCGGGGGTTGGCCTCGATGCGGCGCTATCTGGCCCGGGACGGGGAGAGTGAGGGAGGTTGATATGGATCACGACGAGCTCGATCGGGAATTGGCGGAAGCGCTCGATAGCCTGCGCGACATACCGCAGCCCGATGAGGGACGCAGGGCAGCGCAGCACGCTGCCTTTCTGGCCAGCGCGCGCCAGCAACGCCGGCTGGCTCACTCTGCGACTGGGTCCGGGCGCCAGCGGCGATGGGGCCTCTTGCGGCCTGCGCCCGCTCTCTCCAGGAGGTGGGCCATGGCTGCGGTCATCGCGGCGATCGTCCTCGCCCTGGTGGTAGGCACCGGTGGTGTCATCTATGCCGCCGACGCAGCAGTCCCGGGCGACCCGCTGTACGGCATCGATCAGGCGGTCGAGTCGGCGCGGCTGGGACTCACACACAGGCCGGAAGCGGTGATGGAGCTGTTGATATCTCTTGCTGATGAGCGGCTGCTGGAGGCCGAGGAGCTGGCTGCCGAGCAGGATGAGGCCAATCTTGGCGTTGCGTTGGAGGACTATGGTGCAACGGTCTCGTCGTTGGCCCAGACACTGGGCACGGTGGAAGACGCGGACAACGCTGCCTTGACCGCATTGCTGGACAGTACCTTCTCCAACCACGAAAGGCGGCTGGCCAGGATCCTGGGGCCCGCGGTTGCAGCGGATGAGGGCGAGGAGGCGGAGGAGGAAGAAGGCGCCGGGGCGTACTGTGTTGGCGCCGACCCCCATCCGACAGCCCAGAGGCTGGCCGAGACCTACGATGTGCCCTATGAGGATATCATGGGCTGGTTCTGCCAGGATGGCTTTGGCATGGGCGAGATCGAACATGCCCTCCAGACCGCCGCAGCGACGGGCATGTCCGCCGGGGAGGTGCTGGGCCTCAAGACCCAACTGGGGGGCTGGGGCGAGGTCTGGCAGGAGCTGGGCCTGATCGGCGCGGCGGACGACGA
>JBFFCR010000530.1:0-2461 GCA_041559855.1 Anaerolineae bacterium
ATCCAGGAGAGCTAGTAGCTCAGCAAAGAGGCGTACCTCGCTCAAGCCAAGCCTTTCCAGGGCAAGCACCAGCTCGCTCAGGGTTCGCAGGTTGCTGGCATAGAGGGCCGTGAAGGCAACGCTCTCGCCGCGCTCGCGAGCCATGTCCAGAGCGTCATTCCAATCAGCGCCCTCCAGGCGGATGATATTGTGCTCGCCGACGTAGAAGAAGGCTGCAAGATGCTGCACCAGTAGATGCTCTAGGATACTGCCGCGATAGATTCTCCCTTTGCTGCTTCGGAGTTCGGTGCCGTCTGCTAGTTTCCAATCCGGGTCCACAGCTTGGGTGCGATGGATCCACGAATCCTTGAAGTAGACCTGCTCTTCCAGCAAGAAGGACAGGTCGCCAGTGCTATCCAGGTAGAGCTGGGTGGTGAGCAGGGGCCAGGCGCCGTGGTCCATCCACACCCGGGGAATGCTGTTGCGATCGGCCCGGAACTCGCCCGGTGCTTCACCGATGATGGTCGCGTTGCTGCCGTCGAGGCGGACACCCGCAAAGTTGCTAAAGAGCTGATCGCGGACCTCGTCGGGTTCCATCAGGAGCAAAGTCATCTGGTCCTGCCACAGGTCGCGCCAGCCCCGACCGCCCCGCCCGTAGTCGTGGTAGGGCAAGAATGAGTTGCCACAGATGCGGCGCAGGATCGGCTGGAGGGTGACCCACTTGAGCCAACCGCTAAAGCGCGCATCGCCTAGATCCAATTGCAGCGACGCCAGCTCTTGCTCCCAGTGGCTTTTCGTGCGAGTCAGCCAGGCGTCGAATCGGGCCTGGTTGCCATAGCGCGCCATGAGTGCTTCCGGGCCGGTGCCCCCCTCCAGGATGCCCAGCACGAGCACATAGGCCCGGCGCTGGCCCGGATCGAGCCTGATCTGGCGGAAGCGCAACCCACCCATGGCTTCGTAGCCAGCCAGCGTCTGTCCGGCAGCCAGGCCCCCTGGTTCGGGCTCCAGTACCGCCTGAGGCCAGTCGAGGCTGCCGCCCGGCCCCACGAATGTCTCCAGCTTGGGGAAGAGGGCGACAGGAGGGGTGCCGTCTCCCTCTGCACCGAGCACGGCATAGGTTGCAGTGTTGGGCTGATGCCCACGTTCGTCAAAGACGAGAGTGGGCCGCACCAGCACGCCGTGCCGATGGGTGTAGATGCGGTGTAGCAGGGAGGTTACGTGGCGATGGTCGCGCAGGCTGTCGGCTGAACGGCCAAAGATGGGTATGGCGGCGGTAGGAGTCAACGTCAGTGGTTCCGGGCCCACGTTCGTCAGCATCACCTGCATCAATTCGACCAGGCTGGCCTCTGCTGGCAGGTCCTCACTCGAGGGCACGAAACTCGTGATCGCAGCTTCGAGACCCAGCGCAGGGTTGCAGCGCGTTACCCGGTGCCAGAGAAAGCCCGCCTGCAACTCTACCTGCTCGACGTACTCTGCATCGAACTTCTGGGCGATCTGTCGCGCCGAATTGCCCGTCGCCGACCACGCCCCATGACCTTCGACGTTGACCCAAAAGTTCCGGCCCGCCCGCGAGATGTGCAGGTCTTCGGCCGAGACGGGCAGCGTGAGGTACCTGTTCTGCCCGGCCTTGACATCGCCATGCAGCGTGGGCGTAACGGCTGACACGAGTCCACGTTCATTTGCCAGTGGGAAGTAGAGGTAGCTATGGTGATCCGGAGCAGGCAGGACAAATGTGCCCCTGTTGTCAATGAATTGCCAGTTCGCTTCACACATGTTTCGTTTCTCTCAGTGACTGTGCCAGCATGAATCCCTGCAGGGTTTGATTCGCTCTAGATCACACCGTATGCCGGTGGTTGGTTCTCCTGCCCTCTAGGAACACATCTATCCTGGCGATCTGACCAGCGCGTACCATCTGGGCATAGGGTTCGCCGATCATGCCCGTGGCAAACTCGACCTGGCTTCCATCCCGTAGGTGCAGGACCAGACGCCGGGCGCTCAGTCCGTCGTTGGGATAGATATCCCGCCGGTCAGGGTTGTGATAGGTGACCGACACGTGCCCCAAGAAGGTGAAGGTGAGCTTGCCGTCTTTGTCAAACAACCAGCCCGGCAGCGTGGGCCTGAACGCTAGGCACAGTTTGCCGTCCTCGAGGAGGAAGGGTTTCTGGCCAGCCATCATCGTGGTCCACATACTCAGGAACTCGGCTGTGGCGCCGGTGAGGCGGGCCACGAAACCCGCGCCATGGAGCGACCGGTCGGGATGAGCACTGCTGACCAAAAACGTCGAGTTCTCGAGGGGGCTGCGGCCATACACTTCCGGATCCTGGAAGCAGATCAGGGCACGCTGGAAGTCCTCGTCGAACTTCTCGCAGAGACCTGCCCGCAGTACCTCGAGCAGGTATTTGTACTCCATGTGTAGGAAGATCGACTCGTTCTCCAGCCAGCCCGGGGTAAAGGCCCGGGCTCGGCCGATCTCGTGCGGCTG
>JBFFCR010000531.1:0-2456 GCA_041559855.1 Anaerolineae bacterium
AACTCGACGGGGTGGCTCGAGGCATCGATCTCGGACCAGGTCTCCATCGACGTGTGACAGCAGGGGCAGGTGAGATAGGCTGCCACATCGTGAGGACCCTCGTGGCAGACGTCACAACCGGCCATCTCAGCTCCGGGCTCGCTCCCCTGGTGGCAGGCCACGCATTCCCCCTGCCGCGAATGGCAATCCACGCATACCATCATGGAGCAGCTTGTCTCGCCCGACACGGGGTCAAAGCCATGGCCCACGCGCCCATGACAATCGCTACAGACCAGCGTGCTCTCCTCGCCGTGCGCGATCTTGTTCTCCACCAGGTCGTGGGGTATCAGAAGCTCATCTTGCTTGATGTGGCTCGGGAGGTCCAGGTGACAGATGACGCACTCTTCGGGCCTCGAGTCGGTTACATCAAGGATGAGACCAGTATGGCCCTCCTGCTTGCCCTCGGCTTCGCCGTTGCCCTCGTGGCAGGCCACACAACCCAGCGACCCATGCCGTGTGTTCACGGAATCGGGATCGATGAGATACTCCTCGGCGTTGCTCGGATCCTCGGCGCTGGCCTCAAGAGCGGCTAGCGAAAAGTGGCAGTTGTGGCACCCCTCGGAGATGCCGCGTCCATAACTAGCTGCAGGCGCAGTCGGCGTCGGGGCCTGCAATTCCGGGCTGAGGGCATAGCCAGCTGGCTCGAGTATAAGCCCGAGCAGGACGGCCAGGCCAGCCAGGGCGAGGCCGATGGGCACCACTATCCAGCGGGGCGCCTCGCGCCCCCGGAAGCGTAGTGGCGGGTGACCGTGATCATGACTGTGACTCATCGTAGCTCCTTACAGGCACAATCGCCAGCACCGAAGCGGCGATTGCTTCCTCCTTCCATGCGGCTAGAGCGTCAGCGGGATCGCGGCGGCCACAATCAGATAGCGCACAAACAAGCCAGCGATCACGATCCCTGCCCCCGACAGGACGCCCGACACAAAGCCGTGGCTCTTGCGGGCAAACGCATAGACGTGGACCATAAAGGGATAGACCATGCCGAAACCCATCACCAGCGCCCAAAAGATCACGCTGCGATTCCCCAGTAGGATGAGCTTGGCCGATTCCGCCGCTTCCCCTCCCCGCTGGAGCGACAGCCACATCAGCAAGGCCAGCAGGACCACCTCCAGACCTATGAAAAGCATGTGTACAATGGGCATAGCGGAGTAGCGCCGGTGTATCTCCGGAACGGCCAGCGTGGCTGCCAGGTCAAAGGTCAAGCCCATGCCGGTGGAGATGGCCGAGACAAGAAAGAGCACCGGCAAAACGGGCGTGTTCCAAAAGGGGACCGCCTCCACCACACTGAGAAGGACACCGGTGTACACTGCCGTGCCCACGGCCAATACGCTGCCGCCGCCGCAGATCACGCGCTTGATGCGGCGGTAGGGCAAGGTCTCGGGCACCAGCCGCAGGCGCCGGGGCAGGCGCTCCTGCTTCTTCCGAATCCAGATCAGGATGCCTGGTTGTGTCTGCATCAGCTCCAGGGCAAAGTACAGAAAGCAAATGGGCAGGAACAGGGTCAGGACCCAAATCCCCCAGGTCATCACCGAGCTAAAGTTCGTGAACATCAGCGGGATGCGCCACGGCTGGTGCAGGCCAGCGCCAAGGTCAAAGACAAGCAGCAGCGTGCCCACCAACAAGAGCGGCCCGGACACGCCCGCACCCGCCATGCAGGTCGGGCAAAAGTCGTGCTCGTACCGCAGGCCACTGAGCTCGAACACAGACGCGATCAGAAATGAGCCCGCGCCCATGCCGCCCAGAAAAAGATAGATTGCGATCAGCCATCCCCATGCATGCTCAGCCATGAATGTCCTCCTCGTGTCGTGTTGCGTGGCTCAGGTCAGGAAACGCCGCCACGGCGCTAGGTCCCCGGGAAAATGTAGAGCAGAACGCCAGGCTCGGTGCCGAATTCTGGGTGCAGAGGCTGTGGGCGACCGGACGCCAGGAGTCTGGCAATGTCCTGATCACTCCGCCGCCCAAAGATGCGCCCGCCCTTCAGACAGGCCTGCACGCAGGCCGGTTCGCCGCCGCCCAACACCCAGTCCAGACACAGCCAGCACTTGCTCGCCACGCCCACGTGCTCATCGTAGATCCGAGCCTGATACGGACAGGCGACGACGCAGTACTTGCAGCCGACGCAGGTGTTCTCGTTCACGAGGACGACGCCGGTCGGGTGCTGGTAGGTGGCATTGACGGGGCATACGGTCGCACAAGGAGGATCACCACAGTGCTGGCACTGCACCGGCAAGAACCACCGGTTCTCTTCATCGCCCCTGGACAGGACGCGAATGTAGCTCTGACCCTCAGGAAGGTGATTGCGCTGGTTGCAGGCCTCTTCACAGATCCGGCACCCGACGCATTTGTTGAGGTCAATGATCAGCACGTACTCGCTTTGTGCCTTCTCTAGGGCCTGAGTGAGGGTCAGGTACCCC